>NZ_JANSIY010000001.1:0-20898 GCF_047462295.1 Synechococcus sp. H60.3
TCCCTCGACTTCCCCTGAGGCGGCAGAGGGAGATAATGGGCGGCATAGGCAAAGAGGGGAAAAGCTTGCCAAAAGCTGCCCTCAGCCTTCTCGGCCAAAACTTTCCCAGGAGACTTTATGAGCGCCTTCGCCCAAGCCCCCAAAAAGTGCGTCTCTGCCGTTTTCAAAGAAGAAGCCAAAGTCCAAGAGTGCATCCAGCGCCTCCTCAACCGCGGCATCCCCAACGATCGCATCTCCATCATTGGCCGCAATTTTCAAACGGAAGCCAAAATCAGCGGCTTTATCACCCGCAAGGATGTGGTTCTCGACGGGTTGACCAGCGGCGCTATTTATGGATCCCTGTTTGGATCCCTGTTGGGGCTACTTACAGGCGTAGGGGTGCTGTTTATTCCCTTTTTGGGAGCGGTGGTGGCCGCTGGACCTTTGGGAGCGGCGCTGCTGGGGGCAACCGGCGGCGCTCTCTACGGGGCGCTGGGAGCGGGGCTGGGATCCGCCCTCATTGCCCTGGGCATGCCGCAGGAGAAAGCTGCCATCTACCAAACCCGGGTGCAAGCAGGTGAGTTCCTCTTGGTGGTGCAGGTGCCGGAGGAAAAAGCCGGCGAAATCTACTTGCTGTTGCAAAGTGCCGGCGGCGAAGAGGTGGCCACTGCCGACTTGAACTTGCCTAGTGAGCCAGAAGGCAACCTGACGCCGGAGACCATCTCCCCAGAAATCCGCGCCGATCTCTCAGAAGAAGCCCAGCAAACCTTTGTGGAAGCCTATAACCAGGCCAAGGCAGAGGGCAACCCTGTCACCCAGGCCCTGCTCAAGGCTTGGGAAAAGGTTAAACAAGTTTTCACAAGGGACGACAAGGGAATCTTTTCCAGGCGCAAGCCCTAGCCCAGATAGCTTCTCAACAGCAGGGGCAGAGCCAACTGCCCCGCCGTGGCTCCGTCTCTTCAATACCCACCTTACATTCTGAGAAGTATCCTGAAAAGCCTTAACCTGATTTCGTAGGGGTGAGCTTATGGCTGCGAGCGATTTCAAGGACTACTACCAGATCCTGGGCGTCAGCCGAGATGCTTCTTTAGAGGAGATCAAGCGCGCCTATCGCAAGCTGGCTCGCCAGTATCACCCCGACGTTAACCCCGGCAACAAGGCAGCCGAGG
This sequence comes from Synechococcus sp. H60.3, assembly GCF_047462295.1. Lineage (NCBI taxonomy): Bacteria > Bacillati > Cyanobacteriota > Cyanophyceae > Synechococcales > Synechococcaceae > Synechococcus > Synechococcus sp. H60.3. The sequence continues at coordinate 1,149 of NZ_JANSIY010000001.1, forward strand.
AGCGCTTCAAGGAGATCAACGAAGCCTACGAGGTGCTCTCGGATCCGGACAAGCGGCGGCGCTACGACCAGTTTGGCCAGTACTGGCAACGGGTGGGCAGCGGCACGGCGGCAGGGCCAGGCATGGAGGGATTTGCCCAGTACGCCACCTTCGAGGACTTTATCAACGAGCTGCTGGGCCGCATGGGATCCCGCCGCGGCGGCTTCCAGGGTTTCACCACCGGGTTTGGGCCGTTCGTCTCGGTGGATCTGCCGGGACAAGATGTGGAAGCCACACTGGCCCTTACCTGGGCAGAGGCCTTCCACGGCACCCAAAAGCGGCTGAGTGTGGATGGCGAAACCCTCACCATCCGCATTCCTCCCGGCGCCAAACCGGGCAGTCGCATCCGCGTCAAGGGCAAAGGCCAATATAGTCCCTTTGGCGGGCCGAGGGGGGATCTCTACCTCACCTTGGAGCTGCCTCCCCACCCCTTCTTTCGCTTTGACGGCGACAACCTGCTCTGCGAGCTGCCCATCACGCCCGATGAGGCGGTTTTGGGCGGCACGGCGGAAGTGCCCACCCCCACCGGTCGGGTGCAACTGAAGATCCCTGCCGGCGTCGATAGCGGCCAAACCCTGCGGCTGCGCGGCCAAGGCTGGCGGGATCCCCAAGGGCAGCGAGGTGACCTGCTGGTGCGGCTAAAGGTTGTCACGCCCAAATCCCTCTCCCCCACTGAGCGGGATCTCTACGAGAAACTGCGGCAAAATCGGAGCTGGGATCCCCGCGCCTACTTGCAGGAGGTGAAGCTATGAGCTTGGCCATTGTGCGGGTGGAAGAACGGCTCTATACCTTTGAGCAGGCCAGCGAAGTAGCTGGGATCCCGCCCCACCTCTTGGAGTGGCTGCTGGCTCAGGGTTTGGTGGAAGCCGAAAGCAGCTACCTCACCCCCCAGCAACTGCGGCGCCTGGTGCAGATGATCCGTCTGCATCGCGACTTGGGCCTCAACTGGGTTGGGGCAGCGATGGTCTTGGACATGGCCCAGGAGATTGCCCGCCTTAGGGCGCAGCTACACTACTACCGCGGAGGCTAAGCAGCCCAAGCCTCCATCCCCCTTGAATCCCGCAAGTCAGGAGAATTTCTCTATGGAACAAGTCGTCCGACGCAGCCAAGTGGTGGGCCTGCTGGCCCTGGATGGCAGCACCGCCACGGCCCTGGGCACCGTCGAAGAAATCTGGGTCGATCCCCAGGGACGGGTCTGCTACTTCACCAGCCAGCAGGGCTACACTCCCCTGGAGCAGATCTCACTCATCGGGCCGGACGCGCTGCTGACCTACTCCGCCGTCTTTGCCACCCCGGCAACGCCCCTCAGCTCCCTCTACCGGCGCACAGTGCGCATTGGGGATCAGCCGGTGGGTTGGATTGAGGATTTTCTCTTCGACTGGGAGACCGGATCCATTGCTGCTTACATCCTAGGGGGCAGCATTGCTGAGCCCTGGGGAGGGCGCGCCGTCCTCTTACCTGAGGATGTAGAGGCGATCGACGTGGACGCGGTGGTGGTCAAGGAAGATGCTCCCCAGCGCCTCAAATCGGAGACTGAGGGCCTAAAGAACTTTTGGAGCGAAAAATCCCGCCAAGTCAAGCAGCTCATCCAGCGCATGGGGGATCGCCTCAAAGCCCTGGTCGGCCCCCAGGATCCGCCGGAGGTGGTGCGTGTCAAGGTCAAGCAGGTGCGAGACGAGCTGGCCAAAGGGGGCAAGTTTGACCTTTCCCTGCTGGATGAGGCGGCAGAGTTTTTGCAGCAAAAATGGACAACCTGGCAACAGCGCCTCAGCCGCGCCGCCCAGCGCATGCAAGCTGCCCTTCAGGCCGCCTGGGAGAAGCTAACCGAGTGATGCTCCAACTCCCCTCTCCCTTTGGGAGAGGGGCCGGGGGTGTTCGCGTGAGCGGCGCGGAGCGCTTGGGCTGACTCCCTTTGGGAGAGGGGATGGGGGTGAGGGAATAGCCCTAGCTGACAGGAGGCAGGTTTTTCCGCTAGCATTAAAAATCGCTGTCAATGCTCGGATCAGGTTTCAAGACCCGCAGGGGCACCTGTACGGCAAGGAAAAGGCATGACCTACGCGATTGTGGAAACCAGTGGCAAGCAGCTTTGGGTAGAGCCGGGGCGCTTTTACGACATCGATCGCCTGCCCGGCATAGAAGAGAACAGCCCTTTGACCCTGTCCCAGGTGTTGTTGATTAACCATGAGGGACAGGTAACCCTGGGCCGTCCCTATATTGCCGAGGCCGTGGTCAGGGCGCGGGTTCTGCAGCACCGCCGTAGCGCCAAGATCCTCGTCTACAAAATGAGGCCGAAGAAAAAGACCCGCAAGAAAAGGGGACACCGGCAGATGCTCACCCGTGTGCTGATCGAGTCCATCGAACTCAACGGGACGCCCCTGGCCGCCGCTCAGGCTGCCTCGCCATCCACTTCTGAAACGGCAACTGCTGCAGCCGGGATCCCCGAGGCGGAGGAATAGGCCCTAAACTTTAGGATCCCAACTTATCTTCGGCGACGACACACTTGCACAGGAGGCATTATGGCTCACAAGAAAGGGACCGGCAGCACCCGCAACGGCCGCGACTCCAATGCCAAGCGGCTGGGGGTGAAGTGCTTTGGCGGCGAGCTGGTGCATCCCGGCTACATCCTGGTGAGACAGCGGGGCACCAAGTTTCACCCAGGGGTGAACGTGCGCATCGGCGGCGATGACACTTTGTTTGCGGTAGCCACCGGCATTGTCACCTTTGAGCGCTACGGCAAGTGGCGGAAAAAGGTGAGTGTCTACCCGGTTGAGACGGCTGCCCAATAGGCAGCGACTTGACCTGTTCTGGCCGGGCGACTGCCCAAGATAGCTCAATTTGTCACATCCCCTGGCCTGTCTGTGGGCAAAGGGGGCAGATCTGGGCCCGGCCCAATGCCCAGCACTGTGTGGAGCGCCTGTGAGATCTGCGGCTATGCGGATGTCTTTGTTTCGGGGAGTGGGGTTGCTCCACCTTATCGCTGGGGTGGCGTACCTTTACTGGCGCATCACCGAGGGGCTGACAGGCCTGGGATCCCTTGTGTTTTGGGGGGCGGAGCTGTACGTTTGGCTGGCGGCGGTGGGCTTTATCCTCAGCCGCTATTCCCAGGTGAGGCAAAAGGCGGTGCCAGGGCCAGAGGTGCTGCGGCGGTCGTTTTTTCAACTGCCGCGGGTGGATGTGCTGGTGATGCGCCAGCGGGATTCTCTGGAAGCGACCCGGCAGACGGTGCTCTCGGCTCTGCGCCTGGACTACCCCTGGGAGCGACTGTTTGTCCATATTGTGGATCGGGTGGAAGACGGAGAGATGGCCAAGGTGGCACAGGCCATCCCCTGCGAGTACTGGCCTTGCCCCACCCCCACGACCGATCCCCTAGCCTACCTGCTGGGATCCGGCCAGATCCAGGGAGAATATCTGCTGCTGTTGCAGCCGGGCCATTTTGTCGAGCCGGATTTTTTGTGGCAGACGTTGCCCCTGTTTTATGACTCACCGGAGCGGGCTCCCATCGCCAATGCCACCGGCTTTGTGCAGGCGATGCTGCGCACCCTGGGCCGGCCCCAGGCCGTTCACCCCCTACAGCAGCTTTTGGCGGTGGGATCCCAAGGCTACCAGGCGGCACCGCTGCTGGGATCCGGCTGTCTCATTCGGCGGGCGGCTTTGGAGGGGATCCCGCAAATTGACATTCGCCGCCCTGTGCAGTTGGGGTGTCAGATGCACTGCCGTGGTTGGCAGTCTCATCTAGTGCGCCAGGCCCAGGTCACCGGCGTTTTGTTGCCCCTGCGCAACCGCCGCGTGGCTCTGCTGGCGATTTTTTCGGCCTTGCGGGAAAATCCCTTCTGGGGCAAGCCAACTACGCAGCAGCAGCGCTTTCAGTACCTGTGGCTGGCCCTCTGGGCTGCTGGCGGCGTGGCAGAGCTGGCCTATTTGGCGGTGCCGATCCTCTTTCTCTGCACGGGCTGGATGCCGGTGTCGGCCTTTGATAGGGTCTTTTTTGCCTGGTTTTTGCCCTACGCCCTTCTAGGGCGGCTCACCTGGCTGTTGGCTTTTCCTCCCTCTCTGTGGGGGGCTGCGTGGCAGTCAGAACGACAGACAGGTAGCCAGTTTTTCCAGTCCATTCAGGCGTTGGTGCAGGCGTTGCGGGGGGTGCCCCCCTATCCCGAACAGCCGTCCCAACTCTCTCTCGGCCCGCAGGCATTGGCCATTGTGCTGACACTAGCAGCAATGGGGGTGGGAGCCCTGCGCTTTGCTGGCAACTGGGATCCAACCTGGCTAGAGCTGCTGTTTGGTCTAGTCTGGGCCTTCTACAACTTGATGGTTCTAACGGTGCGCCCGGACGATCACGATTTTGCCGGCTTTGCCTTGCGTAGCCACAACCCGGCGCCGGAAGAAACAACAGATGCGCTCCCCAACTCCTAGGGCTGCCAAGCCAGGCACATGGCAAAGCCAAATTCCCCTATCATCCCGCTGTTGCATGGAGAGCATAGAGAAAATTGCCGGCTGCCCCGGCGTACAGTGGGCAACAGCTATGCTGGAAGAAGGATAGGATAGCAGGATCGGCATAGGTTGCCCTTGCTTTTCCGGGAGGTGTACCGGGGAGAGGGGCGATCTCCGTCCGAGCCGCCCTTGTGGTTTGCAGGATTGAGCGTGGTCTTCTAGTTAAAAACAACACATCTGTGGAGTCAGAGAGATCTCCCCTTCGACTAATCCCCCTGGGCACGGATCCCCGTCAGCAGGGGTGTGCCTACTGGCTGGAGATGGGATCCCACCGCTTGCTTCTCGATTGTGGCTTGCCTGCTCCCGCTCTCCTCAAAGCCTTGCCAGGGATCCCGGATGCAGTAATCTGCAGCCATGCTCACTTTGACCACCTGCAGGGGCTGCCCGCCTTTTATCGTCGCTACCCGCAGGTGCCTATCTATGCCACCCCCCTGACCGCCCACTTGGCCAGCGGCCTGTGGGAGCGGGGCGTTTGGCCGGGCTACGACCGGGAAATTCGCTTTCCTCCCTTTCGGGCACTGCCCTTTGGCCAGGCACGGGAGATCTTGCCCCATCTGATGCTCACCTTTTTCACAGCCGGGCACCTGCCGGGGGCGGCGACGACACTGTTGCAAAACACCCAAGCCGCCCCCGCCCAAACCTGCGTGTACACCGGCGACTGTTCCCTGGCCTCTACCCGTTTTGCTCCCGGCTTGGATCTCGCCGCTTTGCGCCATTGGCAGCCGGACGTGCTGCTCATCGAATCCTCGCTGGGATCCGCTCGCCATCCACCCCGTCGCCATCTGGAAAACCGCCTGGTGGAGCGCCTGATCAGCGCCTTGGCAGCAGGACAGACAGTGCTGTTTCCGCTGCCGGTATTGGGGCTGGGCCAGGAGTTGATTTTCCTCCTCAAAGCCCACCACCGCTTTACCCAGGCTTCCCAAGAGCTGACAGTGTGGGTGGCGCCAGGGCTAGCCGCAGGCTGCGATCTCTACGAACGCTTGCTCCCCTACCTGCCAGAGCCAGTGCGCAATTTCGCCACCTATCAGCCCTTGTTCTGGGAAGACCGCCTGCAGCCGCGGGTGCAGCCCCTTACGGAGGTGGATCCCTTGCCCCAGGGCCTATTGCTGTGCGATGCCGACGCCGGGCCCGAAGCCTGGGAGCCCATCTGGTCGCGCTTGCTGGCCCAACCGCAGCGCTCCTGCTTGCTAGTGCGGCTGCCGGAAGTGGAGTTGGCCACCCCCTTTGACCAATGGCCAGCGCCACTGCGCTCCCGCATTGGGGTGGAGTGGTTGGCCTGGCACAGCCACAACGATGTTGGGCATCTGACCCAGATCGTCCACACCTTTCGCCCCCAACATGTGGTTTTGGTGCACGCCAGCCCCCAGCAGGTGCAGGATCTGGCGGATCTGCCGGAGCTGTGCAACCGTTACCATGTTCACTGCCCTCAACCCGGCCATTGGCTGGAGTTACCCGACGGGCGCCTGCAAACCCAAGTCAAGCCGTCAGAATCTCCCAGGGATCCCACCTTGCGCTACGAGGGGGAGGTGGAAGAGATCTGGCAGGAACAGGGCTCGCCCCGGGCCTTGGCTGGTGTGCAGGTGCGTCTGCCCCCTCAGATTGCCCAGGATCCCCGTTGGGCCGCTTGGGCCGATACCGGCCTGGTGGAAGCCCGCTGGCAGGGATCTGAACTGGTGCTGCGCGGCCTTTCGCCGCGAGAGCTGATCCGCCCGGCAGAGTCCGCCCCCGCCACCGGCATCGTGCCGCGCCCCAAACCCGCCCCTGTCTTCGCTGCCGGGGGCATGAGGTGCCAGAACTGCCGCTTTGCCCGCCAGATCTTGACAGCCCACACCCAAGTTCTTCGCTGCGACCAGGAGCGCTCCCCCCTCTACCGCCTCCGGGTGGATCCCCAAGGAAGCTGCCCCTACCACCAACCGCAGGAGATCCGCTCTTCCGGCTAGGGACCAGGGCAGTTGCCGCCCAAAGGCTCGCTAGAATGGGGCCAGTCGCGGTGTCAACCATGCTTGAGCAACAACCCTGGGCAGATCGTCACCAGGGGCCCGTGGGATCCCTGGAGCGCCCTGCCGCCTTGGCCTCGCCTCGCCCGCCCGTGGTGCGGATGGTCGGGGTGAACAAGATCTATCCGCTGCCGGAAGGCAGCTTTCAGGCCCTCTACGATATTGACTTGGTGATCGAGGCTGGGGAGCACTGTGCTATCATGGGGCCCTCCGGCTCCGGCAAGTCCACCCTGATGAACCTCATGGGCTGTTTGGATCGGCCCAGCTCAGGGCGCTACTGGCTGGACGGCGTGGAGGTTTCCACTCTGACGGATCGGGAGCTAGCCCGGATTCGCAACCAAAAGATCGGCTTTGTCTTCCAGCAGTTTCATCTGCTGCCTGTTCTGACAGCACTGGAAAACGTCATGCTCCCCTTGGCCTATGCCGGGATCCCGGAGCCAGAACAGCGCCGGCGGGCCAAGCAAGCTTTAGAACAGGTGGGCTTGGGGAGCAAGCTGCACCAGCGCCCAGCCCAGCTCTCCGGCGGCCAGCAACAGCGGGTGGCCATTGCCCGGGCCATCGTCAACCGACCGCAACTGTTGTTGGCTGATGAGCCCACCGGCGCCCTAGACAGCCACACCAGCCAGGAAGTGCTCAACCTTTTTGCCGAGCTCCACCGCCAGGGCATTACTCTTGTCGTGGTTACCCATGACCTGGAAGTGGCCCAAGCCGCCCAGCGCATTATCCGACTTGGAGACGGGCGTCTGTTGGCTTGAGGCAGACAGGGATCCAGGATCTGGGGATCTCACCGCAAGGGGCTGGCTTGCGCTAGTCTAAACGCAGCTAACTGAGCGCTCGGCCAACGAGGATCGGCCCATGAAATTCATCGAAGATATCATCCGATTTTTGGAAACCCGCCTGGAGGAATTTCTTAGGGCCCACCCCGAGATCGAGCTGCAGGCTCTTGATGAGCAGTTGCGCCAGCAGGAAGCGGATACTCTGCGGCTGTTGCAGGAAAGCCGCGCTCAGAAGCAGGCCCTCAGCGAAGCTCTCTCCGAGTTGGGCGAGGAGATCAAGACCTGGCACTTTCGCATCGAGAAGGCCGAGCGGGCCAATCGCCCCGATCTGGCCGAAGGGGCACGCCGACGGGAAGCCGAGCTTTTGGAGAAAGGGAGTCGGGTGTTTGGCCAAGGCAAGGCTCTGGAGGAGAAAATCCAGCAACTGGAAGCTCTGCTACCGCAAATTGCCCAGCGCCGCCAAGAGGTGAAAACCAAGCTGCAAGAAGTCAAAGCCGCCCAAGCCCAGAAGGCTGGCGAGCCGGATCCGCAGTTCAACCGCTGGGGCAGCCTGTTTGAAGAGGATAAATTGGAGGAAGAATTTCGTCGGCTGGAGATGCGACTAGCGGTAGATAAGGAATTGGATGACATGAAGAAAAAGGCGCAGGAACAGCAGCGGCGATAGCAGCCCGACCTGTGTCTAAAAGCTTTGTTAATCTTGAATCCAGTCGCAAAAGCCAAAATCAGGCTGGGTGGAACCTATGATTTGCGCTCTTGGTCTCAAGAGCCGGAGCAAAATCATTTCAGCAACTTTCTCGGCCAGCGAACGAGAAGGAAAGCCCCTCTTCTCCACCAAGAGTGATACGCTATTGGTCATGAATGAGCTGTATCTGAATCACCCTACATTTGGTTTGCTCTACAGCCTGTGTCGGGTTGACGAAAGTCAGGCCATCTTCACCACCCTTTATGCCCAAAGGCTGTTTTTTCGGGTTTACTTCAAGCCCCCCGATCACAACGCCGATCCATCTGCTCTGGAAGAATTGGTTTTTGACCCGATTAGCCGCAATGAAGCCCGCCAAGTTCTCGAAGAACAAATGCGCCTTTTGCGCCGTGCCAATCGCAAAGACGAGCTGGAGCACCTGCAGTTGGTTTACAAACGCACCTTTTCCTGACCTAAAATTGCGACAAAAAGCGCAGGTCGCTGCTGTAGAACAGGCGGATATCTTGAATGCCGTGTAGAAGCATGGCCACCCGCTCGACGCCGATCCCTGCTGCAAAGCCGGTGTAGCGCTCCGGGTCATAGCCGACCGCCTGAAACACATTGGGATCCACCATGCCACAGCCAAAAATTTCCAGCCACTTGGAGCCAAAACGCACATCCATCTCGGCAGAAGGCTCCGTGAAAGGAAAATAGCTGGGCCGGAAGCGGGTTTCTCGCTGGCCCAACAGGCGAGTGACAAACTCCTTGAGGGTGCCCTTCAGGTCGCAAAAGGTGAGGTTCTCGCCCACCGCCAAAATTTCCATCTGGTGAAACACGGCAGAGTGGGTGGCATCGACGGTATCGCGGCGCATCACTCGCCCGGCATGCACAATGCGCAGGGGCGGCTGGTGTTGCTCCATATACCGCACCTGGACCGAAGAGGTTTGGGTGCGCATCAGATAACCCTTTTCTAGGTAGAGGGTATCCTGCATGTCCCGCGCCGGGTGGTCAGCGGGGGTGTTGAGGGCCTCGAAGTTGTAGTACTCTGTCTCGATCTCCGGGCCATGAACCACCGTGTAGCCCATCCCCACAAAGATATCGAGCATGCGGTCGATGGTGGCCTGCAAAGGGTGGATCCGCCCCAAGGGCCGGCGCGGCCCCGGCATGGTGACATCCAGCCGCTCCGCCTCCAGGCGGGCCTGGAGCTGGGCTTCGGCCAAGGCCCGTTTGCGCTCATCCAGGCTGGATTGTAGGGCCTCTTTGAAGGTGTTGGCCAAAGCGCCAATGGCAGGCCGTTCTTCCGGGGGCAGCTTCCCCATGCCCCCCAAGATCTTCGAGAGCTTCCCCTTTTTGCCCAGATAGTCGATGCGGATCTGCTCCAAGGCCTCCAGATCGGCAGCCTGCGCCACCTGGGCAAGCGCCTCATCTTGGAGGGCAAGAAGCTGTTGGCGAAGCGTGTCTTGTTCGTCTTGCATGGGGATAGTTCATTCGCACATTCGCGTCAGCGTTGCCGAGCAGCCAGCAGAAAGGATCCCTGTTCGGACAGGTGGCGGGCCGCAGTTGCTTCCTCCAAAAGTATCATCTTTCGCCCACGGCGCCGAGATTGGCCAGGGATCCTCTTCCCACCTACTGCAGCAGCTCCACCTGCCAATCGACAACCTTGCGAAAGCGAAAAGGGCCGGCCAAAGCTCCCCACACCTGGCGGTGGGTAACCGGATCTATGCCGCGATCGTGGCTGCAAAACTCGCTCTCGCTCAGGTGCAAGGTGGTCTGCAAATAGGTGGTTTGGCCGTTGCGCACCACACAACAGCGGCAACCCGGCTCTGTCACGCCGACAAAGAGGGATCCCTGCCTCTTCACCTGCACATCACACCCCGGCAGGTAGGCCAGATCGGCAGCGCTCAGTTGGCTAAGTTGCTCCGCTTTCTCGCGAGCACACCCCCGCCACCGCTGCGGCTGCAGAGGACGGTAGTTGCGAATCACGATCCCGTCCCCTACTTGGGTGAGTTCCACCACTGCCTGACGATAGGGCTCCTCCAAATGGCCGCTGTAGGCCTGTTCCACATAGAAGCCAATCCCCCCCAGCACAGCAGTTGGCAAGGGACGATAGGCCACCCGGATCGAGGCAAAAAAAGGTGGGTTCTCCCAGGCTTGCTCTTGGTTGCTGAAGTCTCCCGCCAGCCAACGCGCCATCTGCAACAGCTCGGGGGAAGAGGTGGACTCCGACCAGTTCGACATAACCACGCATCCAGGAATTCCGTAGGGACTTATACCGAAAATCCCAGGCGGTCAACGACAACCTGCTCAGATTTTCCCCAACCTCTGCTCTGCCGAGGAAGTTCCGTAAATGTTAAATTATGTATCTTTTATGAAAAGGTTTGCATGGATACAGAAGCGGGCCTGTCCTGGATCTCAAAGCCACAATCGCGGTTGACATTACTATGTATCTCGTAAAGCTGTATGAAGTAATGTTCTTTTCTGTAAAAATTAAGGCCCTGAAGGGTGGAGCGAAAAGACTGAGATTGCCGGTCTGGATGAGGATCCAAGACTTTTTGCGGCAGGTAAAGCCCCTTTACATTTTTTGATTCAATCGCTTCCCGTCCTCGCGATAGAAAAAGACTGGAAACAAGGCGAGCCAGCTTTTCCTCATCTGTCCAGTTCAGGTTGTCAGCAGGGGAGGATCTTTACAAGCGGGATCCCTCAGCATGTGTTGGCAAGCGGCTTCGCCTGTGGAGCCGTTTGACTGGAGGTGGGTCGGGGATTAGCTTGCCCATCTTGTTTCTACGGGCTTTGATCCCGTCGGCAGGTCTGTTGGGACAAAGGGCTGTGCCAACAGCGCCGGTCGGCATCGGGGATCGGGGCATTGCTGCCTTCCTGGCTGGCGGGAGCTCTCACTTCCGCAGCAGGGAGTGCTGATTCATAACCTCTTTTGCTTTCGCTAGGAGATTTAAAGCCATGAACGATGTATTTGGCAAAGTTGTTGCGCAAGCTGACTCCAAAGGTGCTTTCTTGGGAGAAAACGAGTTTGCGGCTCTGCAGCAGGTGATTGCGGAGGGGAACAAGCGCTTGGATGCCGTGAACCGCCTCACCAGCAACGCTTCTAAAATCGTGACCGATGCCATCCGTCAGTTGTTTGCCGAGGAGCCCAATTTGAACGCTCCCGGCGGCCCTGCCTACCCCAGCCGCAATGTGGCCGCCTGTATGCGGGATATGGATATCATTCTCCGCTACATCACCTATGCTGTGGCAGCCGCTGACCCCAGCGTGCTGGACGAGCGCTGCTTGAACGGCTTGCGGGAAACCTATCAGGCGCTGGGCACCCCTGGTAGCTCTGTGGCCAACGGCATTCAAAAAATGAAAAAAGCTGCGGTGGCGGTGGTGAACGATCCCAACGGCATCACCCGGGGTGATTGCAGCGCTTTGATTGCCGAAATCGAGTCTTACTTCGATCGCGCTGCTGCTGCGGTGGTCTGATAGGCCGGAATCTCCATTGCTTCATCTGAAACACCCGGATCCTCTGGTGAAGGCCGCCGCGGAGTTCAACTCGGGTTGGCCTGGGATCCCTGAAAAAACGACCTTTTTTGCAGTCATTTTGCAATTGAGCCTCTTTTGCAGTGTTGGTTGCCCTGATTTTTGCGTTGAGCTTAAGTAAAGGAGCGTTTTGAATCATGCAAACCCCTATTGTCGATGCCATTGCCACCGCCGATAGCCAGGGGCGCTATCTGAGCAACAGCGAGTTGCAGGCCATCAACGGCCGTTTTCAGCGGGCTGCCGCCAGCATGGAAGCTGCCCGAGTCCTGAGCAGCCGTGCCGAAGAGCTGGTGCGCGGCGCCACCGAGGCCGTCTATGCCAAGTTCCCCTATACCACTCAGCCCGGCGGACAATGCCACACCCAAGCGGGCAAAGACAAGTGCGCCCGTGACGTGCGCCACTACCTGCGCTACATCACCTACTGCTTGGTAGCCGGTGGCACTGGCCCGCTGGATGAGTACCAGTTGGCCGGGATCCGCGAGATCAACGCCGCTTTTGAACTCTCCCCCAGTTGGTTTATCGAAGCGCTACGCTACATCAAAGCCAACCATGGCCTGACAGGGCAAGCGGCCACCGAAGCCAACACCTACATCGACTACGCCATCAACGCGCTCAGCTAGGTTCTGCAGCTTGGGATCCCCCAAAAAGGTGGCCAGCCCGGCGCTTGAGGGGGATGGCGAAGAAAGGTTATCAGGGGCAACGGTGGCGAGAAAGGGATCCCTTTGGCCGGTTGGGTCTAAGGATCTCTCTCCCAGAGGGGAAAGCGCCACTGTTGCTCTTGCTTCAACCCCATATTTGTGCTGCTGAGGGTTGTTGAGTTGAGAGGTGAGCCAAAGCAGCCTTTTCAAGCTTTTTTCAAAGTTAATCCAGCCAGTTTCATCATGAGGAATTAGCATGAGTGGAATCACAGCGGCAAGCCGAATGGGGATCCGGGGCATTACAGAGACGACTCCCTTGGAATTGCGCCCTAATGCCAGCCAGGATCAGCTCAATGCGATCCTGCGGGCCATCTATCGCCAGGTGCTGGGCAACGATCACCTGTTTGGGGCAGACAGGAAGGAGCTGGCCAGTGCAGAATCGTTGCTACGCCAAGGTAGCCTGACGGTGCGGGAGTTTGTGCGCTTAATCGCCAAGTCCGAAGCCTATAAGAGGCGGTTTTTGTACCCTAACTCCCAGACCCGCGCCATCGAGCTCAACTTCAAGCACCTGCTGGGGCGGGCTCCCACCAGCCCCAAGGATATTGCCCGACACCTGGACATTTACCACACGGGGGGCCACAGCGCGGAGATCGACTCCTATATCGATAGCCCAGAATACCTGGAAGCGTTTGGCGACAACATCGTCCCCTATCCGCGCGGGTTTGAATACCGCAAGGCTCATACCACCCGCGACTTCACCAACCTCTTTGCCCTCTACGGAGGCTACGCCAACAACGACCGTTCCCAGGGGCGCAGGCCGCGCTTGATGATGCCCCTGGCCACCGGCTTTACTCCGGCCATCCGCCGCATCGGGGTGCGGGGGCTGCTGCCCCCCAGCCCCATTACCAAACACTTGGGGCCGCCAACGGGCCAGTCCGACCGCATGTTCTGCATTGAGGTGACGCGGCTGCTTAACCCGCCCTCGGCCCTGGCCACCTCCAGCCGGGTGCGCAAATCCAACCAGCAGATCTTCGTTTCTGCCGATCAGCTCTCGGCGACGATGCAGCGGCTGCTCAAGTCGGGCGCCAAGATCGTCAGCGTCCGCAGCGCTTGAGGCCTCTGGAGGCGCTCTGGCCTGTTGATGCTATGACCACGGCTGTTCCTCCAGATCCCCCTCCAGCCGCCGATCTCACCCCAGCCGGCCAGATCGCCAAGCTGCGCCACGGGGATCCGGGGGAGCGCTACTATGCGGCGTGGTGGCTGGGGCGCATGCGGGTTGTGGAAGGGATCCCGGCCCTGATCGAAGCCTTGGCCGATGAGACGGATCGCACCACGCAGGGGGGATATCCGCTGCGGCGCAACGCCGCCCGTGCCCTGGGTAAGGTGGCCTCCCCTGCTGGGATCCCGGCCCTGAAAGAGGCTTTGCGCTGCTCCGATGGCCAAGTGGTGGCGGCAGCCGCCCAGGCGCTGGTGGAGATTGCCCTGGCCAATAACCTTGACCAGGATCCCAGGCAAGCTGGAGAGCTGGGAGCCGCTTTGCTCGAAGGGCTGCGCTGGGTAGAGCAAGGTTTGCAGACAGAAGCGCCTGCCGCCTTGGAGGCTTTGATTGAGGCTCTTGGACATCTGCAGGTGGCTGCCGCCCTGGGGCAGATCCGCCCCTATCTGGAGCACCCCTCGATTCGCCTGCAATGGGCGGCAGCGCGGGCCTGTTACCGCCTGACAGGGGATCCCACTTTTGTCCAGCCGCTACTGTCGGCGTTGGATCACCCCAACATTCATCTGCGGCGGGCTGCCCTTCTCGATTTGGGGGCTAGTGGCTACCTGCCAGCGGCCCAAGCCATGGCAGCGGCAGCGGTCGAGGCCAACATCAAGCTGCTCGCCCTCAAGCAGTTGGTGGAGATAAACCTTAGATGTGGGAAAGAGGCTAGCACTGACCTACAGCAGGTGCTATGGCTAATCGACGAGCTGCTCTAACCCTCTGGGCAGGGAGAGGTAGAGCTGGGAAGGCGACCTCGACCTAAAGTTGACACCTAAGGGCTTATTTTGTTAAAGCTGATACAGAATAAAGTTGGGTTTTACCCTCTGAGCCGCATCCAGGAAGCAGGAGCTGTTGTCTAACGGCTTCTGAGAGGCCGGTGCAGGGGCGCCCCTTTATTTCGCCGCAGTTCATGTGGGGGAGTCTTCCTATGCAACTGACCTACCGGGGCATTGCCCACCCCTTTGTCCCTTCTGTCTCCGCAACCTGCCAGCGGCAGGAGGTGCCAGCGCAGTACCGGGGCTTGGCGTGGAGCTGGCCAGCTCAATTGGCGGCTGTGGCGCTGCCGCAGTCTTTTGTCTTGACGTATCGAGGCCTTGTCCTCAATCCGGAGGTGAAGGCAGCGAGCGAGGTTATCTCCCTGCGCAAGGACTTTATGACCCTAGTCAAAGAAACCCATCGGCAGCATCTGCTGAGCCGGCTGCAGGAGCGCATCCGCTCTGCCCAGGCCCGCGGAGATGAGCATTTGTTGCAGCAACTGGAGCAGGAGCGACAACTGCTGGCCTGAGCTCTATCTTGACTAACGAAAGTCCCCGCCCTCCCTCTCGAGGTTCGGAGAATTCGGGATAATAGTGCTGCCCTATGCCGAAGCGAGGGGGTAGCAGCTGTGAGCTTGTGGGTGAATCCTGCGAAGGAACCGATTGGGGCATCCCGACAGTTGTCCATTGCCAAAGCGGCGGTGGGGAGCTAGGGACATGGAGGAGTCTGCCAGGCGGGAAGGGATCCCAGGGGGCTCCGCCGCGTCTTCTCCACCCCGTTCCTTGCTCTCAGTGGCAGGACTGGTGGCAGGGGCCACGCTGCTTAGCAAGGGCATGGGGTTTGTCCGGCAGGCCTTAATTGCTGCAGTCTACGGCTCAGGGCCAGAGTACAGCGCCTTTAGCATAGCCTACGTCCTGCCTGGTTTTTTGTTGATCTTGCTGGGCGGGATCAACGGACCTTTCCACAGCGCTATCGTCAGCGTGCTCAAAAAGCAGCAGCCGGGAAGAGAGGATCCAGCCCGCTGGCTAGAGTCCATCTCTACCCTGGTGGGCTGCTTGCTTTTGGCGGTGACCTTGGGCCTCTGGTGGGGAGCCGACTGGGTGGTACACCTGAGTGCCCCAGGGGCCAGCCCCGAAGTGCATGTCCTCGCCGCTCAGCAACTGCGGATCATGGCGCCGCTGGCCCTGCTCTCGGGCTGGATTGGCATTGGCTTTGGGGCACTCAATGCAGCCGAGCACTACCTCTTGCCCGCCCTCAGCCCCCTCATCTCCAGCCTAGCTGTCATCGGGATCCTGGTCACGTTGGGGTGGACAGGGATCCCCACTTTACTAGCCTGGGGTGTGCTCATCGGCGCCATTGCCCAGTGGCTGGCGCAGGTGCCTCTGCAGATACAGCTGGGGCTGGGGCGGCTGCGGCTGCGCTTTGACTGGGGATCCCCGCCGGTGCGGGCGGTGGGCCTGCTGCTGCTGCCGGCAGTAGTCTCCTCCGGCATGATCCACATCAATGTCTACGTGGATCTCTTTTTTGCCTCCTTCGTGCCTGGGGATCGCACCATTGGCAACTTGGGCTACGCCCAGCTCCTAGTGCAAACTCCCCTGGGGATCCTCTCCAACATGGTGCTGGTGCCCCTGATGCCCCTCTACGCCCAGTTGGCAGGGGATGGATCCCGCTGGTTGGAGTTGCGCCAACGCATCCGCCAAGGGCTGATGGTTACGGCCATCCTCACCCTGCCCCTTGCGATGCTGTTGGTGGCCCTGGCTGAACCCATCGTCCAGATCGCCTACCAGCGGGGGCGCTTTACGCCGGAGGTGACCCAGGAGGTGGCGGCCCTGCTGAGGGCCTATGGTCTGGGGATAAGTTTTTACTTGCTGCGGGATGTGCTGGTGCGCATCTTTTACGCCCTGGAGGATGGGGCTACGCCGCTGCGTATTAGTGGCTTGTCCATTGGCCTCAACGCCCTGCTGGACTTCCTGTTTTTGCCCACCTTTGGAGCACCGGGCATTGCCCTAGCTACGGCAGGCGTTAACCTGATGGCTCTGATTGGGCTAGGGATCCGCCTCCACCAGCGCCTGCCGGGGATCCCTTGGCGGGAGATGGGACAGGCCCTGCTGCCCTTGCTGGGGATCACCACCTTGGCCGGGGGCCTCAGCCATTGGCTGTGGACACAACTGCACTCCCACGAGATCCTGGGATCCCCGCTGCTTACTGCCGTCCTGGGGGCTAGTCTAGCCGCCGGCCTAGGCCTCAGCTTGTTTGCAGCAGGGGCCCTGTATCTGCAGATCCCGGAAGTGGAGTGGCTGGCAGTCCAGCTCCAGGCCCGCCTGCCCAAGATTGCCAGCCGGCGATCCCTACCCAGATCCTAGGCAGGCCCGGCTAGCTGATGGCTTCGAGGTAGTCCCGAACTCGGTTGCGCCGCTTCGGCTGGCGCAGCTTTTGCAGGGCTTTGGCCTCGATTTGCCGTACCCGCTCCCGCGACAGATCCAAGGCGCGGCCAATCTCCGCCAGCGAGTAGGTGCGCCCGTCCCCCAAGCCAAAGCGCATGCGGATCACATCCCGCTCGCGGCTGGTGAGATCCGCCAGCAACTGCTGCAGATCGCGATGCAGGGCCTCCCGCATCATCGTCTCCTCGGGGGAGATGTCGTCGGTTTCCAGCAGATCCCCCAGTTCGGTGTCTTTGTCTTTGCCCACCTTAGTTTCCAGAGAGACCGAGCGCGGCACCCGTACCAACAGCTCTCGTACTTGGGGCGGAGTCATCTCCAACTCGGAGGCAATGTCTTCGATGGTGGGAGTGCGGCCTTTTTCTTGGGAGAGCTTGCGCTGCGCTTTCTTGATCTTGTTCAGTTTCTCAGTGATGTGAACGGGCAGGCGGATGGTACGGCTTTGGGTGGCGATAGCCCGGGTGATGCCCTGCCGGATCCACCAGTAGGCATAGGTGCTGAAGCGATAGCCCTTCTTGGGGTCAAACTTCTCCACCGCTCGCTCCAGGCCCAGCGTGCCCTCCTGGATCAAATCCAGCAGCTCCAGGCCGCGATTTTGGTATTTTTTCGCCACCGACACCACCAGGCGCAGGTTGGCTTTGATCATGTGCTCCTTGGCCCGCTTGCCAATTCGCTGGATCTGCTGCAGCTTCTCGGGAGTGAGGTTGGCCCACTCAGGGTACTGGTTGGCTCTGGCCGCCCATTCAGCGAGGGTCGGATCCCGTCCCAACTCCTTCTGCAGGCGCAGGCGCACATCCAAGAGCTTCATGTAGTCTTGGACTCTTTGGGCCAGAGCCACCTCCTCATCGCGACCCAGAAGGGGAACACGACCGATCTCCTGCAAATAAAGGCGCACCAGATCGGTGGAGCGGCGAGCTGGCTCCTCTTCTGCAAACTCGCTCTCGGCCAGATCTACCTCTGCTTCCTCAGCAGGATCGAGGAGATCGCCATCGAACAAAATATCGTTGAGCTCAGGTTCGTAGTTAGACATGTAAGGTGTTGTTGGATAGCGACAGAAGCAGGCAAACAGGTCAACCAAAAGGGCAGGACCATGAGGAAATCTCTGGGTTCAGTGTCTCCCTGAGGCGTTGCTTTGCGCTATCATCCCTCAAGTGAGATAAGCACTGCCCTCCTCACGCCTCGTTGTAGAGCTCTGCCCTTCTATAAAGAAGCTACCCTAGGGAGGGGAAGTTACAATAGTCAGCAAAGCACAATCGTCTTATCATAACTTAATTATAGTTGCCCTTCCCAGGCGAGAGTCACTAGATCCGACGTAGAGTCCCCTTCTCTTAAACTGCCACCGACCTTGCTGAAAAGCGCACTGTCCTTGGATTCTTGCCCAGGTGTGCTACAAGGCGATAGAGGTGGCAACTTGGTTTTTCTTTGGAGGGGGGCAGCCAACCCCTCTCGGTAGTCTAAACTGGCCAGCAGGCGTGCAAACTAGCATTTCATGAGCTACTTTCTTGCCAACTCCCCTTCTTTCTGGTCAGGAGAGAGAGCCTCGATTGCAGTTGCGCCGCTCGTTAACTTTGGCTCTCTCGCCCAGGCACGCGCGGCAGTAGCAACCTCTTTTTCCCTGCAGGGAGAGACAATTTCGACGCTGCTGCTGACGGTCTTGCTGGCCATTGGCCTCTTCTTTTTCCTGCGAGCCTCTGGCAAAGACCGCCTCGAAGCCCGTCTCTATTCTAGCAGCCGTAGCCTGGAGGAAATGGGATCCCTCCTTCGCGAGCACCTGGAGGGGCGCGCCTATCGCTTGCAATCTGCCGATGCAGAGGGGATCGCCACCTTTGTGGGTCAGGCGCGGCCTAGCGTGGGACTGGCCGTTTTTTTGACGGGGCTGGCGGGGGCGGGGCTGGCCTGTCTGGCTTTGGTGCTGCAGGTGCTGGAGCCGGGTTGGGGAGTTTGGCCCTGGACACTGCTGTTGGTCTCTCCTTGGGCAGGCTGGTACTACTGGCGGCGCAATCACCGCCCGCAGCAGCTCCGCCTAAGGTTGCAAGAGGCCGATCCGCCCCTCGGATCCCTGCTGTGGGTAGAGGGGCAGCGGGAGGAGCTGGAGGTGCTGGCCACTACCTTGGGGCTGCAAGAACGGGATCCAGGTCGAGGGTAGCCCTAGAGCTCTTTGGAGAAGAAGGAAGCCGGGAGCAAGGACAGTTGATCCCCAGCTGTGGCATCGCAGTCAGGGATCCCGCTGGAATGGGGTTCTTGCTTGGACTGTTTTTTGGGGTTGTTTGAAGAAGGGCGGCTTTTCCCTTGGTTGCGCAGGCCCAGGCCGATGCGGCTGTGTTGTTCCACCAGAGCCAGCACCTGTTTGGCCCGCTCGATGACCGGCTGGGGCAGGCCGGCCATGCGCCCCACCTCGATGCCGTAGGAGCGGTCGGCTCCCCCCGGCTGCACCTGGTGCAAAAAGATGATGCGATCCGGCAGCTCCTTAACCACCACCTGGAAGTTGGCCACGTTGGGCAGCAGCGTCTCCAGTTGGTTGAGCTCGTGGTAGTGGGTGGCAAAGATGGTGCGGGCGCGCACCTGGGTGGCCAGGTATTCGGCCACGGCCCAGGCGATGGAAAGACCGTCGAAGGTGGCGGTGCCGCGGCCAATCTCGTCCAAGAGCACCAGGGATCGCTCGCCGGCGTGGTTGAGGATGTTGGCCGTCTCGTTCATCTCCACCATGAAGGTGGACTGTCCCGTGGCTAGGTCATCCACGGCGCCGATGCGGGTAAACACGCGGTCGCACAGGCCCAGCTCCGCCCGCCGCGCCGGGACAAAGCTGCCCATCTGGGCCAGGATCTGGATCAGCCCAATCTGGCGCAAGTAGGTGGACTTGCCGGACATGTTGGGGCCGGTGAGGACGATGAGATCCGGGCCGTGGGGGGATCCCAGCCGCACCGAGTTGGGGACAAACAAGCCCTGGGGCAAAGATTTCTCCACCACTGGGTGGCGCCCCTCCTCGATGATTAAACGGCGATCTGCAGTAATCACCGGGCGGGTGTAGCCCTGCTGCACGGCCACCTCGGCTAGGCCAAACAGAGCGTCGACAGCGGCCAGGGTCTGGGCCACCTGGCGGATGGCGGCAGCCTGGGATCCCGCCTCCTGGCGCAACTGCACAAACAGCTC
>NZ_JANSIY010000001.1:20998-46046 GCF_047462295.1 Synechococcus sp. H60.3
GCGGCCAGGGTCTGGGCCACCTGGCGGATGGCGGCAGCCTGGGATCCCGCCTCCTGGCGCAACTGCACAAACAGCTCGTATTCCCGCTGGTTGATCTCGGTCTGGGCAGTGAGGATGCGAGCCTCTTTTTCTTTAAGCTCAGGGGTGATGAAGCGCTCTTCGTTGGTGAGCGTCTGCTTGCGGATGTACTCCTTGGGCACCTGCTGCGCCTTGGCGCGGCTGATGCTGAGGTAGTAGCCAAAGGCCTTGTTGAAGCCGACTTTGAGGGTGGGAATGCCGGTGCGCTCGCGCTCGGTTTTCTCCAACTGGGCAATCCACTGGCGGTCTTGCTCCACCTGCTGCCGCAGCCTGTCCAGCTCGGCATCCACCCCAGGCCGGATCAGCCCCCCTTCGGTGAGCACAGGGGGCGGGGAGGGCAAGAGGGTGTGCTCAATGCGCCGGCCCAGGTCAACCAGAGCGGGATCCACCTGCTGTAGGCTCTGCAGAAGGGGAGTTTGGGCTTCGGCCACCAGCTCGGCCAGTTGGGGCAGTTTGCCCAGGGAGGAGCCCAGGGCCACCAGCTCGCGCGGGTTGGCGGTGCCGGAGGCGACGCGGTTGGCCAAGCGCTCCAGGTCGTACAGAGAGTCTAGAAGGGATCCCAGGCGGGTGCGCAGGGAGGGGTTTTCCAACAGCTCCTGGATGGTGTCCTGGCGAAGGCGGATTTGCTCTCGATCCCGCAAAGGCTGCAGCAGCCAGCGGCGCAGGGTGCGCCCGCCCATGGCGGTGCGGCTGTGATCCAAGACCCAGAGCAGGGATCCGACAAAGGCCCCCTCGCGGATGGTCTGGGTCAGCTCCAGGTTGCGGCGGGTTTGGGCATCCAATATTAGGTAGTCGGTGAGCTGGTAGGTGCGGGGCGGGCGCAGGAGCGGATGGCCCCCTTGGGGAGAGGGCTGCACCAGGTTCTTTTGCGTCTCTTCCAGATAGTGGAGCAATCCCCCTGCCGCCCGAATGGCCAGTGGCAGCCCCTCGCAGCCCAAGCCCTCCAGGGAGCGCAGGCCATAGGTCTGCAGTAGGTTGTCCCGCGCCACCGCTAGCTCAAAGGGCTCCGCCGGGCGCAGGGTATAGGCGTACTGGCCGGGTAGGCCCAGGGGGGCTTGGGGATCCCCAGGCCGCATCAGGCCCAGGCCCAGCCCCTCTTCGGTGGGCAGCAGGATCTCCGCCGGCTGCAGCCGGGCCAGCTCCTGTTCTAGCTGCTCTTGCCCCTCACTCTGGCAGACCCAGAACTCACCGGTGGAAATGTCGGCATAGGCCAGGCCCCAGGCGGTTTGCTTGGAGCCTCGCAGGCGGACAATGGCCGCCAGGTAGTTGTTTTGCCGCGCCTGCAGCAGCTCCTCCTCGATGACCGTGCCGGGGGTGATGACCCGCGTCACTTCCCGCCGCACCAAGCCTTTGGCTTGATCCGCCGGCTCCATCTGGTCGCAGACGGCTAGGGCATAGCCTTTGGCCACCAACTGGGCGGCATAGCGGTCAAAGGCGTGGTAAGGGATCCCGCACATGGGCACCCGCCCGATGGCCCCCGCCTCTCGCCCGGTGAGCACCAGCTCCAGCTCCCGCGACACCAGTTGCGCGTCCTGGAAAAACATCTCGTAGAAATCCCCCAGGCGGTAGAGCAGGATGGCGTGGGGGTATTGCCGCTTTAGCTCTACGTAGTGCTGCATCATGGGGGTGAGCAGGGCGGGATCCACCTGCAGGGCATCCCAGGTGGGCTCAGGGGCAGCGGAAGAAGTCATAGCGCCAATACTTCAAGACGGCTCTGTCCAACCCAAGCTAGCCGGCTTCGGCCATTTTATTGGGGATCTTCCCCCTCTCCTTGGGCAGCTCAGTGAAGGCAGACTTTGGTTTCGGGGAACAAGCCGGCCTAGGCGGCTGGGAGTGCCGATCCATCTCCCCTTGGCTCAAAGGGGGTCGAAGACTTATTAAAACTAACTTGCAATAGCCAAGAAAGCCTGTTATTCTGACAGCTACGTTTTTATTGAATCTAAGTCTCAATAAGCTAAGAAGCTCGGCAGGTTAGGGCTGCGCCGAGGTGGGTCTGGGTGCGCTGGCGAGCCGGCTGGGGCTGTCTTGTCTTGGGGATCTCCCCCTCTTAAAAGTCCAGAGGTTTGCGATGTTGGCCAAGCAAGAGCGTCTGTCATCAGGAGTTGACCCGGAGACCCGCTGGGGGCAGGCCAGGCGGATCCGCTCGCCGGTCGGCTTGATGGTTTTGCTACTGGGTGTCATCCTCTTGCTGCTTTGGATCTCAATTGCCTTGGGATCCGTTCCCATAACTTTTTCGGAGCTGTGGCAGGCCCTGTGGGGGCAAGGGGATCCGATCCGGCAGACCATTGTCTGGCAGTTGCGGCTGCCGCGGGCGCTTTTGGCCCAGTTGCTAGGGGCAGCCTTGGGGATGGCGGGGGCCCTGTTGCAGGGGATGTTGGGCAATGGGCTGGCGGATCCCTACCTGCTGGGCATCTCGGCGGGGGCGGGCCTGGCGGCCGTAGCGCTGCTCACCTGGGGGGAGTGGACGGCTTGGGTGCCCTTGGCAGCTTGGGTGGGCGGCGTGCTGACCACGGTGTTGGTGTATGGGCTGGCGCGCACCCGCTCCGGGCTGGCGGTGGAACGGCTGATCCTGGCGGGAGTGGCTGTCAGCGCCCTCTTTGGGGCGATCAGCTCTGCTTTGTTGCTCCTGGCCGATGAGCGGGTCCAGGTGGCCCTGACGTGGTTGATCGGCAGCCTGAGCGGGCGGGGTTGGCCGGAGGTGCGGGTGGCCGGGGTGTATATCCTGGTCGGGCTGGGGCTGGGCTGGGCGCAGGCGCGGGCTTTGAACCTGCTGGGCCTAGGAGAAGAGATGGCGGTGAGCTTGGGGATCCCGTTGGTGCGGACGCGGGTGACCATCGGCTTGGTGGCGGCTTTGTTGGCGGCGGCAGTCGTCAGCGTGGGGGGGTTGATCGGCTTTGTGGGGTTGGTGGTGCCCCACATGGTGCGCCAGGGGGTGGGATCGGATCACCGCTGGCTGTTGCCCCTTTCTGCCTTGGCGGGGGCGGCTCTGTTAAGCGGCGCCGATCTCCTCGCCCGGCTGGGGGCTGTAGAGCTGCCGGTGGGGATCGTCACGGCGTTGATGGGGGCGCCGTTTTTCGGCTGGCTGCTGCGGCAGCGGGAGGCGGGGCAATGAGGGCGGGCCGGCCGATTTTGCAGGCCGAGGCGCTGAGCGGGGGCTATGGCTCGCATCAGGTGATCCGGCAGGTGAGCTTCAGCCTGCAGGCGGGGGACTGGCTGAGCATTGTCGGCCCCAATGGCTCAGGCAAATCGACCCTGCTGCGGCTACTCAGCCGAGTGTTGGTTCCGCAGGCGGGGCGCGTACTTTTGGACGGTCGGGATCTGCACACCCAGCTCAGCCCGCAACAGGTGGCGCGGCAGTTGGCCCTTTTGCCCCAGCAGCCGCGGATCCCGACAGGGCTGACAGTGCGGCAACTGGTGAGCTTGGGGCGTTCTCCTCACCAGCCCTGGTGGGCGTGGCAGTTGCCGCGGGCAGATCAGCAGCGGGTGGAATGGGCGCTGGAGCAGACGGGACTGGGATCCCTGGCCCTGCGGCGGGTGGAAACGCTCTCCGGCGGCGAGCGGCAACGGGCCTTTCTGGCGCTAGCCCTGGTGCAGGAGCCGCAGGTGCTGCTGTTGGACGAGCCCACCACGTTTTTGGATCTGCGCCACCAACTGGAGCTGCTGGAGCTGTTGCGACGGCTGCAGCAGGAGCAGGGGCTGACGGTGGTTAGCGTGCTGCACGATCTAAACCTGGCCATTCGCTACAGCCGGCGGGTGGCTCTGCTGGGATCCGGACAGTTGCAGGCCCTGGGATCCCCGCAGGCGGCCTTGACTGCTGAGAGGGTGCGGCAGGTGTTTGGCCTAGAGGTGGAGTGGATCCCAACGCCGGTGGGGCTCCAGCTTTGCCCCTTGCGCAGCGCAGACCCGGCAAGGCCCCTCTGGCTGGGAGGAAAGGGTGTTGAGGCGAAGGTTTGACTTGTTTCTGGTGGTTTTTGGGAGAGTGAGAAGTTATGCGAGTAACCGGCTGGGGCTGGAAGGCAGTGAGTTTGGGGCTGTGTCTGGGGCTGAGTTGGGGATCCCTGGCCCAGGCGCAACCCGCGGCTCGGATTCCTGAGACTCCTTTGCTGGCCCAGGCCACCCCTCGGGGGGCCACCACCATCCAAGAGCAGATTCGCGAGCTAGAAGCCCAGATCGAAGCTGCCCGTCGGCGGGGGGATCAGGCGGAAGTGGAGCGGCTGCAAGCGGATCTGCAGGTGTTGCAGCAGGGCACCCCTGTCTTCAACCTGCAGCAGGTTACAGTCACCGGCACCCGCACCGAGCGCACCCTGGCCGACTCGCCGGCCAGCATCACCGTCATCGACCGGGAGCGCCTGCGGCGGGAGCTCATCCAGAACATCCAGGATCTGGTGCGCTACGAGCCGGGGGTGAGCGTGCGGCGAAATGTCCGCTATGGACTGCAAGACTTCAACATCCGCGGCCTTGACGCCAACCGGGTGCTGATCCAAGTGGACGGGATCCGACAGCCGGAGCGGTTTTCTTTTGGCCCCTTCAACATCGGGCGGGACACCTTTGAGCTGGAGACCCTGAAGACGGTGGAGATCATCCGCGGCCCTGCTTCCACCCTCTATGGCAGCGATGCCCTGGGGGGCGTGGTAACCTACACTACTCTAGATCCAGTGGATCTGCTGGGGGAACGGGACAGCCATGTGGGCCTCTCCAGCCAGTACGACAGCAAAAACCAAGGCTTTGTCAACACCCTCAGCTTGGCGGGCCGCCAGGGGAACCTGGAAGCCCTGCTCATCTACACCCGCCGCGACGCCAGGGAGCCGGATATCAAGGCGGATCCCAGTTTCAAAGATCGGCAAACGGTGGAGGGGGACAACGTTTTGGCCAAGCTGGTTTACCGCTTCAGCCCCTTGGAAAGCCTCACCTTGACCGGCGAGTACTTCAACAGCCGCACCACCACCACGTTCTCGCGGCGCAACCTGGATCCCGCCGTCAGCTTATTTAGGGAAACCATCGACACCGAGCGCAGCCGCCTCAGTTTGGAGTATCGCTACGCCAACCCAGAGAATCCCGCTTTTGAGCTGGCCACTGTCCAGATCTACTACCAGCCCGCCCGCACCCGCGAGCCCAGTGTAGAGGAGCGCACCCTCACGGTGCAAGGCCGACCCGTACCGGTGCGGCGGGATACCTTCAACGAGCTGGTCAGCAACATTTTGGGAGCCAGCCTGCAGGCCCAAAGTCGCTTCCAAACCGGGGATCTCTCCCACCGCCTGGTGTATGGGATGGAGATCTCCACCACCCGCAACGAGCGACCTCGCAACCGTTTTCAGACCAATCTGCAAACTGGAGCAGTAACCCAAAACATTCCCCCAGATACCTTTCCCACCAAAGATTTTCCCGACTCGGACACCGTGCGCTTTGGGCTGTATGTGCAGGATGAGATCGACTTTGGCGGCGGCAACTTGACTCTGATCCCCGGCATCCGCTACGACACCTACAACCTCACCCCCAGCCCCGATGAAGCTTTCTTGAAAAGCGGGTCAGAAGCGGCCAGCCTCTTTGCCGATGCCATTTCCCCCAAGCTGGGCCTACTGTGGAGGATTAACCCCAACCTCACCTTTACGGCCCAGTACAACACCGGCTTTCGCGCTCCCCAATACAACGAGATCAACAGCGGCTTCACCAACCTGGTCAGCCCGGTTTTCCGCTATCGCACCCTCTCCAACCCCAACTTGCGCCCGGAAACCAGCCAGGGCTTTGAAGTGGGTTTGCGAGGGATCTACCCGCAGGCCAGCTTCAGCTTGGCGGCCTACTACAACACCTACAACGACTTTATCGAGGCATTCCGGGAGGTGGGATCCGAGCCCTCACCCCCCGGCCCCCCCGGTAGCCCGCCGCCCCCGCCGGTCATCCTGTTCCAGAGCCAAAACATCAGCCGCGCCCGTATCTATGGCGTAGAGGCGACAGGACAATATTTCTTTAGCCCCGACCTAACCGGTTGGAGCCTAAACGGCAGCTTTGCCTGGGCGGTGGGGGACAATCTTACAGAAAACAAGCCCCTGCTTTCAATCGAGCCGCTGACGGCGGTGCTGGGGCTGCACTACGACGATCCCAGCCAGGTATGGGGGGCGAGGTTGGTGGCCACGCTGGTGGCGGATCCGCGGGATCCGCAGCGGGAGGTGGTGCGACCCAACCCCAACGCTCCCCCGCAGATTCCCTTTGTGCCCAGCGGCTATACGGTGGTGGATCTGCTGGGCTACTACAACCTAGACGACAACTGGCAGCTCAATTTCGGGGTGTTCAACCTCTTCGACGAGCGGTATTTTCTCTACTCCGAAACCCGCACCCTCTTTGTTGGCCCTGAAGTGGAGCGGCGGGCCCAGCCGGGGCGCCATGTGGCCCTCAGCTTCTCCAGCCGCTTCTAGGACTCCCCGCCAGACGTGCCCATCGAGATAGCCCCGAGCCATGCTCGCCAAACCCCCCACTCGCACCGACCGGGGATCCGCTTCTTTGCAGAGGGGCTCCCACCCTCGGCTTTTGTGGCGCCTGCAGATGGGGTATTGGCAGCAGGCAGGCATGGCCTACGGGGTGGGTCTGGCCTGGCTGGAGCTGGGGCTGTGGGGGGTGGCGCGGGGCCAGAGCTCTGAGGGGCTGCGCTGGATTGGCTGGGGGGAGAAGCTGCTCAGGGCGGCCCTGCTGGCGGGCTATTGCTCCCTTGCTCTCTCGGTTGCCTGCACCTCGCTGGAGGATCTCCCTGAATTGCCTGGGCAAAGTCGGGAGCTCCGCCCGCTGCGCTGGGAGACTTTGCTCTCGCTGCTTTTGCATCTGTTGGGGCTGCTGGGGTGGGGATCCCGACCTCTGAGAGAACCCGAAGTGCGGATCCCGGTCACGCTGTGGCTGGAGGATCCCCCACCGGCCCCGCTTGAGGCGGCTGCAGAATCAGCTCTGCCTGACCCAGCGGAGGAGCCGACCCAGCCGGCCTCGGAATCCCCCCCTGCGGCTGCCCCACTCCCGCCCGATCCTGCACCCCAGCAGATTCAAGCTTCTTCACTGACAACCTTGCCAACGCCGCCCCCCACGCCTGTTCCCACGGCGAAGCTGGGGCCGACCCCTACACCCACGCCGATGGCCGCCCCAACCCCTCCGCCGCCCTCCCCAACACCGACGGTCACCCCCTCACCGCAGCAGCCCCCTCCAACTCCGGTGGCTACCCCCACGGCCGCACCTGTGGCCAACAGGCCGCCCTCTGGGGCTGCTACGAGCGCTCCCATTCCCCGCTTCACCCCCCTCATCCAAGGGATCCGTTCGGGTGGCGGGGGCACTGCCGGGAGCAAGGGATCCGAATCCAGCGCTCCTGGGAGGGGTGTCGTTGCTGGCCTCAGTGGATCCCAGGCGCAGGGGTCTGCGCCGACAGCAGGAGAAGGGGCTGGGGAGGCTTCCCCTCCTACCTCCTCGCCTGCAGCAGTGGCTGCCAATCCGGACATCCTGGCCCGCCCCATTCCGGGTCGCAACCCGCCGCCACAGTACCCTCCCCAAGCCCGCCGCCTCGGCCAGCAAGGCCAAGTGCTGTTGCGGGCCAGGGTGGATGCCCAAGGGCAGGTGCAGCAGGTGGAAATTGTCTCTTCTAGCGGCTTCCCAGCCCTGGACAGGGCCGCACAAGAGGCGGTGCAAAGGTGGCAGTTTAGCCCCGCCTTGAGAAACAACACCCCGATTGAGTCGTGGGTGACGGTGCCGATTCAATTTACCCTCAATTGACTGTTTTGGAGATTGTCCATGCCGTCTTCTCTTTCTCGCCGTCAACTTTTTGTCCTTGGCCTGGCCAGCCTGGGGGTCTGGGGGATGGGTCGCCAGGCCCAAAGCCAGATCCCGCCAGCTCCGGTTCGGCGAGTGGCCAGCCTCACCCCCTTGACCGCCGATATTCTCTATCGCCTGGCCCCGGACAAACTGGTGGGGATCCCGGCCGGACGTTTGCTAGAGGCGGATCCCCGCTTTCAGGGCATAACTCGGCTGGGGCTGGGCAACCAACCTAACCTGGAGCCAATCGTGGCCCTGCAACCGGACTGGGTGGTGGGGGCCAGTGGCTTGCACACGGCTCTGGCAGAGCGATTGCAGGCATTGGGGATCCCCACCTATCTCACGCAGGTGGACAGTTGGGCTGCCCTGGAAGCAACCATCGCCACTCTGGCTGCGGCTGTGGGAGTGGATCCGGATCCCTTGCTGCGGGAGTACGGATCGCTTTTGCCCCAGGAGCTGCCCCCGGTTCGCCCCAAAACCCTGCTTTTGGTCGGCACCCAGCCGATTCTTGCTCCCAACCGGCAAAGCTGGGCCGGGGATCTGCTGGAGCGCTTTGGCGCCGACAACCTAACGGCTGCCCTGCAAAGCCAAGGGCAATTTCGCGGCTATGTCACCCTTGCGGCAGAGCGCATCCTGGAAGCCAACCCCGAGGTTTTGTTGGTGGTCAACCCGGAGGCGGCGGATCCCTTGGTGTTTTTCCGTGCCCGCCCCTTTTGGAACCAGTTGAAAGCCGTTCAAACCCAGAGGGTCTATGGATTTGACTACTACGGCTTAGTCAACCCAGGCACTCTAGACAAAATTAGAGCGGCCTGCGAGCAGTTGGCCCAGGTTTTGGGAAGAGAGGCCACTATGCGCTCCTCGCAAGTGAGTTATGACAAAACGGCATAGCTTGTTACGAAGTGTAACGACAAATACCAAAGTTAACGGTTGGCCATCGCTAAGGTAGCCGGTGTTCCCCTACGGCAGCGACGATGGCGAACCAATTTGAGCGCCTCAAAAGCGAAAAGGACGGGCTGGCGGTCAAAGCCGAGCTGGAAGCGTTTGCCCGCATGGGCTGGGAGAACATCCCTGAAGACGACCGGGATCACCGCCTCAAGTGGCTGGGGATCTTCTTTCGCAAGCGCACGCCCGGCCAGTTTATGCTACGGCTGCGCCTGCCCAATGGGATCCTGACCAGCGGCCAGATGCGGATGTTGGCGGCGATCATCCATCCCTATGGAAAAGATGGCGTAGCCGACATCACCACCCGGCAGAACCTGCAACTGCGCGGCCTCCCCATCGAGGAGATGCCCCAGATCTTGGGCTACTTGAAGGAGGTGGGCCTGACCAGCATCCAGTCGGGCATGGACAATGTGCGCAACATTACGGGATCCCCCCTCGCGGGCATTGACCCAGATGAGCTGATCGACGTGCGCGGCCTCACCCGCAAGGTGCAGGACATGGTAACCAACAACGGCGAGGGCAACCCTTCCTTCACCAATCTGCCGCGTAAGTTTAACATCGCCATCTGCGGTTGTCGCGACAACTCCGTTCATGCGGAGATCAACGACCTGGCCTTTGTGCCGGCCTTCAAAGCGGGCAAGCTGGGCTTCAACGTCTTGGTGGGGGGCTTTTTTTCGGCCCGCCGCTGTGCCGAGGCCATCGGGCTGGATGTCTGGGTGGATCCGCGCGATGTGGTTCCTCTGTGCGAGGCGGTGCTGCTGGTCTACCGGGATCACGGCCTGCGGGCCAACCGGCAGAAGGCGCGGCTGATGTGGCTCATTGACGAGTGGGGCCTGGAGAAGTTTCGGGCGGCTGTGGAGCGGCAGATCGGCCATCCGCTGTCCAGAGCGGCGGAAAAAGATGAGGTGGTCTGGCAGAAGCGGGATCTCCTGGGGGTGCATGCCCAGAAGCAGCTGGGCTTGAACTTCGTTGGCCTGCACGTGCCGGTGGGACGGCTGAATGCCCTGGAGATGATGGAGCTGGCCCGCCTAGCGGAGGTATACGGCTCCGGGGAGCTGCGGCTGACGGTGGAGCAGAACGTGCTCATCCCCAATGTGCCCGATTCGCGGGTGGCGCCGCTGCTTAAAGAGCCGCTCTTGAAAAAGTTCTCCCCCAACCCGGGGCCCTTGCAGCGGGGGCTGGTGTCCTGCACGGGCAACCAGTTCTGCAACTTTGCCCTCATCGAGACCAAAAACCGCGCTGTGGCTCTAATGGAAGAGCTGGAAGCCGAGCTGGAGATCCCGCAGACGGTGCGCATCCACTGGACGGGCTGCCCCAACTCCTGCGGCCAGCCCCAGGTGGCCGATATCGGCCTCATGGGCACCACCGCCCGCAAGGACGGCAAGCCGGTGGAAGCGGTGGACATCTACATGGGGGGAGAAGTGGGCAAAGACGCCAAGCTGGGCGAATGTGTGCGTCGAGGGATCCCTTGCGAAGACCTCAAGCCCGTCTTGGTGGAGCTGCTGATTGAGCACTTCGGGGCCAGGCCGCGCCAGCGTCCATCGGCTGCTCAAACTGCTTCTTCCCCCGTGATGGCTTGCTAAGTAGGGGCCAAGTCTGGGGAAGGTTTTCTCTCTGCGTCGTGCAAAATCTTGGAGGTTCCGATGTCTAAACTGTTCTCCCGTCGCCAATTTTTGGCCGGGGCAGTCGCCCTGGCAGCAGGAGCAGCCGCGGCTGGGATCCCACGCGCCCAATCGCAATCTTTGGGTCAGGGCTACTGGGTGGCCCAGGCTGATACTCCCGAGACCCCGCGGGCCAAGCTGGGGTTCATTGCTCTCACCGACGCCGCCCCCCTGATCATCGCCAAAGAGAAGGGGTTTTTTGACAAGTACGGCATGAAGGACGTGGAGGTGGTCAAGCAGGCCTCTTGGGGCACCACCCGCGACAACTTGGTGCTGGGATCCGCTGCTGGCGGCATCGATGGGGCGCACATTCTCACCCCCATGCCCTATCTCATCACCACCGGCAAAGTTACCGATGGCAAGCCGGTACCGATGTACATTCTGGCCCGCCTGAACTTGGACGGTCAGTGCATCAGCATTGCCAACGAGTACCGGGATTTGCAAATTGGCCTGGATAGTTCCCCCCTCAAAGCCAAGTTTGCGGAAGCGCGAGCTGCCGGCAGGGATCCCAAATGCGCGGTAACCTTCCCCGGCGGCACCCACGACCTGTGGATGCGCTACTGGCTGGCCGCCGGCGGGATCGATCCCAATGGCGATGTCTCTGTCATTGTGGTGCCGCCGCCCCAGATGGTGGCCAACATGAAATCCAAAACGATGGAAGCCTTCTGTGTGGGCGAGCCTTGGAATGCTCAACTGGTGAACCAAAAAGAGGGCTATACCGCCCTCACCACCGGCGAGCTGTGGAATCGCCATCCTGAGAAAGCCTTTGCTCTGCGGGCTGACTGGGTGGATGCCCACCCGAAAGCCACCTTGGCGCTGTTGAAGGCGGTGCAAGAAGCCCAGATCTGGTGCGACCAAATGGAGAACAAAGAGGAAATGTGCCGGATCATCGGCGACCGCCGCTGGCTGGGGGTTCCTGTGGCCGATATCCTGGGTCGCGCCAAAGGCACCTTTGACTACGGCACCGGCAAAGTGGTGCAAAACAGCCCCCACCTGATGAAGTTCTGGCAAGACAATGCTTCCTACCCCTTCAAGAGCCACGACCTTTGGTTCCTGACCGAAGACATCCGCTGGGGCTATCTGCCCGCCGACACGGATACCAAAGCCCTGGTGGACAAGGTCAACCGAGAAGATCTCTGGCGCGAGGCCGCCAAAGCCATTGGCCAAGAGGCCGCCATT
The DNA here is from genome assembly GCF_047462295.1 of Synechococcus sp. H60.3. Taxonomy (NCBI): domain Bacteria; kingdom Bacillati; phylum Cyanobacteriota; class Cyanophyceae; order Synechococcales; family Synechococcaceae; genus Synechococcus; species Synechococcus sp. H60.3. The sequence continues at coordinate 32,638 of NZ_JANSIY010000001.1, forward strand.
CCCCCCAGCACCTCTCGCGGCGTGGAAACCTTCTTCGATGGGGTGAAGTTCGACCCCGAAAATCCGGCTGCCTATCTGGAGAAATTGGCCATCAAGAAGCTGGCCTAGCCTGCTCCTTCCAGGGCTTGCAGAACACCTGCAAGCCCCCTGTCCGAGAGATTTCCCTAAGAGCCCCCAGACAGGTTCAAATTAAACCTCTTCTCTCTTGCACTTTCCCTACGCTGACTTTGACCATAGCCCTACTCTCAGCAAACTATGCATCTTCTCCACTTTGCCTTGAAGGTGGGCTGCCACCTCTTCCCTTTGCTCATCCGCTTAGGCCGTTGGCTGCTGAGCCAAGGTGCCTCTCTTCAGGCCCAGGCCGGGATCCCTTCTGCCACGAGCTCTGGATCCGCTTGGAGGCAACGAGTCCGGATCCATCAAGCGCTGCGCCGCATTCTCTTGCCCGCTACGGCAATTTTCATCGTGCTCCTGCTCTGGCAAATCCTCTACAGCCGGCCCGGCGCCAACCTGCCCACCCCGCTCCAAGTTTGGCAGGACACCTGGGATCCCCTCATTAAAGATCCCTTTTTTGACTACGGCGGCAACGCCAAAGGACTGTTCTGGCAAATCTGGGCCAGCCTGCAGCGGGTGTTCATTGGGTTTTTCTTGGCCAGTCTGGTGGGGGTTTTGGGCGGCATGGTGATCGGGGTCAACCGCTGGCTGCATGAGGCTTTGGATCCCATTGTTCAGGTGTTGCGCACGGTGCCACCTCTGGCTTGGCTGCCGATTTCTTTGGCCGCCTTTCGCGATGCCAACCCCTCCGCCATTTTTGTTATCTTCATCACGGCCCTCTGGCCCATTTTGATCAACACCATTGCCGGTGTACAGCGGATCCCACAGGACTACCGCAATGTGGCCAGAATTGTACGCATGTCCGGCTGGAAGTATTTCTTTAAGATTGTCTTTCCGGCCACGGTGCCCTACATCTTTACCGGCCTGCGCATCGGGGTGGGCCTCTCTTGGCTGGCGATTGTGGCTGCAGAAATGTTGGTTGGCGGGGTGGGCATCGGCTTCTTCATTTGGGATGCCTGGAATAGCTCCCGCATCAGCGAAATTATTGTGGCTTTGATCTATGTCGGCCTGGTTGGCCTTTTGTTGGATCGGGTTACGGCTTGGATTGGCTCGCTGGTGGTTGCCGAGGATCACTAGGTTGGACTGAGCCCGGAGTTGGCTGCTGACAGTTTGCTCACTTTTCAAAAATGAATCTCAAGGGATCCCTTAGGTAGCATCATGAAGACTCAGCCCTACATCGAAGTTGACCATGTAGACAAAGACTTTTTCCTGGACAATGGGGAGGTTTATCCCGCTCTAAGAGACATCCATCTGGAGATCCAAAAAGGGGAATTTGTCTCGCTAATTGGCCACTCCGGCTGCGGCAAGTCCACCCTCCTCAACATCATCGCCGGCCTGGAAAAACCCTCCCGCGGCGGCGTGCTGCTGGAAGGCCGGCAGATGACGGAGCCCGGCCCGGAGCGCATGGTGGTGTTCCAGAACTATTCCCTGCTGCCCTGGCTGACGGTGCGGGAAAACATCGCCCTAGCCGTGGACGAGGTGCTGGGATCCCTTCCCCAAGCAGAGCGAGCCCGCATCGTGGAAGAGCACATCCGCCGCGTGGGTTTGCAGGGGGCAGCCGACAAGCGGCCCGCCCATCTGTCGGGGGGGATGAAACAGCGGGTGGCCATTGCCCGGGCTTTGGCCATTCGCCCGCGGGTGCTGCTGCTGGATGAGCCGTTTGGGGCGTTGGACGCCCTCACCCGCGGCAGCCTGCAGGAGCAACTGATGGAGATTGCCCAGGCGGAGCAGCTCACCTGTATTTTGGTTACCCACGATGTGGATGAGGCGCTTCTGCTTTCGGATCGGGTGGTGCTGCTGACCAATGGCCCGGAGGCCCGCATCGGCCAGATCTTGCGGATCCCGTTTCCGCGGCCGCGCCACCGGTTGGAAGTGGTGAATCACCCCGAGTACTACAGCCTGCGGGGGGAGATGATCTACTTTCTCAACCAGCAAAAGCGGGCCCGCCAGAAAACTCCTACCCGTGTGGCCATCGCCAAGGGGGGGCTGGAAAAAGTCAACTTGGCAATTGGCTTTGTGCCCCTCAACGACTGCGCCCCTCTGGTGGTGGCCCAAGAAAAGGGCCTGTTTCAGAAGTACGGCCTGGAACAGGTCACGCTGGTCAGGGAGCCGGGCTGGAAAACCATCTGGGAAGGGAGCCGCTCCGGTCGGCTGGATGCGGCCCTGGTGGTGGCCGGGATCCCTTTGGCCTCTACCCTGGGGGTGGGCGGGGTACCGGTGCCTTTGGTAACTGCGCTTACTGTTTCCCGCGGCGGCAACGCCATCACCTTTGGGCGCCGACTCCTGCTGCAGGCCTTCCAGAGCCCCTGGGATCTTCGCCAGTACCTCCGCCAAACTCCCGATACGGTTCATACGCTGGGGGTGGTGCACCCGGCCTCGATGCACAACTTCCTATTGCGCTATTGGCTGGCCAGCGGCGGCGTGGATCCGGATCGAGAGGTGACGTTGACCGTGATCCCGCCGCCGCAGATGGTGGCCCACCTCAAGGCGGGCAACATCGACGGCTACTGCGTGGGCGAACCCTGGAACTCCCGCGCCGTGCGGGAACAGGTGGGGGTTATCGTTGCCACCACTCCCGAACTCTTGCCCAGCCACATCGAGAAAGTCCTGGCGGTGCGCCAAGACTGGGCCCAAAGCTACCCCCGCACCCACGTGGCCCTGGTCAAGGCGCTGCTGGAGGCCTGTCACTACTGCGATCAGCCGCAGCACCGTCCCCAGATCCTGGAGTGGCTGGCCCAGCCCCAGTATGTGGGCGTGGCCCCAGCCGATCTGGAGCCGGGGTGGAGGGGCATCCTGCAGCGGGGCATCGCCGATGAGTCGCAAGTGATCCTCGGTTTCCACCAGTTTGCCAACGGGCGCAACACCTGCCCCGAACGCTTGGAGCACCTCTGGATCCTGACGCAGATGGCTCGCTGGGGCATCTGCCCCTTCCCTCGCAATTGGGTTGCTGTCCTCGACCAAGTGCTGGATGACAAAACCTACGCCCTAGCTGCCAGAGAACTGGGGCTGCCGGATCGGGCCCACGATCGCGGGGCTTTGCTCTTTGCCGACGGATCCCGCTTTGATGGCGAGGATCCCTTGAACTACCTGGAGTCGGTGGCCATTCGCCAGGAGCTGAAGCTGCAGGAATACCCCCTCAGCAAGGTCTAGTTTTTGCCCTACTGAACTCAACTGGAAGGCTTTATGATGACCCACTCTCGCTTAACTTCTTTGTCCTTTTCCTCAGCCTCTTCTCTTGCAGTTCCGCCCCTTCTTTCCCTCCAGAATGTGGGCAAGACCTACTTTACGGCGGCAGGAGCCTTTGTGGCGCTAGAAAATGTCAACTTGGAAGTGGCCGCCGGCGAATTTGTCTGCATCATCGGCCACTCCGGCTGCGGCAAGTCCACCTTGATCAACATGGTGGCCGGGTTTTCTGCTCCTACTTCGGGATCCATTACCCTCAAGGGCCAGCCCATCACCGCCCCAGGGCCAGATCGGATGATGGTGTTCCAGAACTATTCCCTTCTGCCCTGGCTGACGGCTTTTGAAAATGTTTATTTGGTGGTGGACCAGGTCTATCCCGATAAATCCCCCAGAGAGAAAAGGGAAATCGTTCAAGAACACCTAGAACTCGTGGGTTTGGCCGAAGCAGCCCACAAGCGGCCCAAGCAGCTCTCCGGGGGTATGAAGCAGCGAGTGGCCATTGCCCGCGCGCTGGCGGTACGCCCAGAAGTACTGTTGCTGGATGAGCCCTTCGGGGCCTTGGATCCCATTACCAAGCAAGAGCTGCAGGATGAGCTGCTGGCCATTTGGCGAGATCACCGCTGCACGGTTTTGATGATTACCCACGACATCGACGAGGCTCTTTACTTGGCAGACCGGGTGGTGATGATGACCAATGGCCCTGCTGCCCATATTGGCGAGATTTTGACGATCCCCTTTGGGCGACCGCGCAGCCGCGCGCGCATCATGGAAATGCCGGAATTTTACGAATTGCGCAACTCTGCCCTCGACTTTCTCTACCGTCGCGCCGCCCTTGTCTTGGATTGAGGGGGAGCCAGTCTCGTCAAGGCGGCACGGCGAGCAGCGCTCCTCCCCAACACCAGAGTCTTACAGCACGGTTTGGTAGCGGTACCTACACCAAGTCGAGGGATCCCTGGCTAAAATCCCACAGCAGTTGGGCCATCACTCCGGAGAGGTTCTCGGTGCGTTTGGAGCTGTTGCAGGCTTTCCTGAACGTCGTCGAAAGCGGCAGCTTTTTGGCTGCTGCCCGCTGCAGTGGCTTGACCCAGTCTGCCATCAGCCGCCGAATTCAGGCCTTGGAAGAAGAGGTGGGCGCTCCGCTACTGCATCGCAAGAGCCCGCTGGCTTTGACAGTGGCGGGGGAACGGCTCCTACCCCATGCCCGGCGCATCTGTCAGGAGTGGCAGCAGGCCCAAGAGAGCATTCGGGAATGGCTACGGGGCGAGCAAAGCGAGCTCTGCGTTGCCGGGATCCACTCGCTGATTGCCTATCGACTGCCGCCGGTGCTCCAGGAGTTCTGCCGAGAGTACCCGCAGGTGCAGTTGCGGGTCACGGCCCTGGGCAGCGACCGCGCTTTGAAGGTGCTCAAGGATGGGCTGGTGGATGTGGCTTTGGTGATGGAAAATCCCTGGCTGAGGCGGGGGGCTGAACTGGTGGTGGAGCCGCTGTATTCGGAGCCCATTCAGGTGTTGATGGCCGCCAGCCATCCCCTTAGCCGCTACGAGCGGATCCCTTGGCCAGTGTTGGCCGAGTACCCCCAGGCCGTATTTAAAGATGGCTATGCTATGCGCGCTTGGGTGGGATCCCACCTGGCCCGCCAAGGGTTAACTCTCAAGGCAGCGCTGGAGCTGAACACGCTGGATGCCTTCCGCGGCGTCGTTCGCCAGGGGCAGTTGATTGCCCTCCTGCCAGAATCGGCTCTGGTGGACTGCCACGCCGACCCAGAACTCCAGGTGCGGCCTACTGAACCCCCCTTGTTGCAGCGACAGGTGGTGGCAGTTACCACCCGTGACCGCTATCAGATCCCACCCATTCGCCGCTTTTTGCAGTTGGCAGCCCAACTGCTCCGCCCGCCTGCTCCTTCTAAGAGGTCCGACGTCGAGGCGTTGGTCCCGGCCAAGGTGCTGTCGGCTTAGTTGGAGACTTACCCTCCCCCGCTCCAGACTGCCAAGGCTATGAGCCATGAGTTTCGCGAGCTGTTGAAGAAAATTGGCAGTGGCACCCACACCCACGAGGATCTCACCCGCGGCGAAGCCGCCCAGGCTACTTGGCTGCTCCTTGCGGGCAAAGCCACCCCAGCCCAGATTGGGGCCTTCTTGATTGCCCACCGCATCAAGCGCCCCACCGCCGAAGAGCTGGCTGGTATGTTGGATGCCTATGCCGAGTACGGCCCTCGCCTTCGCCAACGGGATCTGCCCCACCCCTTGGTGATCTTTGGCCACCCCTACGATGGCCGCTCCCGCACAGCACCGCTAGGGGTGTTGGTGGCTCTGGTATTGGCAGCGGCGGGGGCAGCCGTTTTGCTGCATGGCTCCGGCTTTTGCCCTCCCAAGTATGGTCTGCCTCTGGAGGTGGTCTGGCGAGGCTTGGGGGTGGACTGGCGAGGATGGTCGCTGGAGCAAGTGGGCCAGTCCCTGGAGCAAACGGGCTTGGGATTTTTGTATTTACCAGATTGTTTTCCCCAAGCCCAGGCCCTGATGGAGTACCGGGATCAAATTGGCAAGCGCCCTCCCCTGGCCACCTTGGAGCTGGTCTGGTCACCCTACGAGGGCCCCTTTCATTTGGTGGCTGGCTACGTGCACCCCCCTACCGAGGCTACGATGCTGGAGTTGTTTGCCCTGCAAGGGATCCAAAGCTTTACCACGGTCAAGGGACTAGAGGGCAGCAGCGACCTACCGCGGGAGCGGACGGCTATCCTCAACCACTGCGGGGAACGGCTGCTGCTCAAAGCCCGCGACCATCACCTGGCCGGCCCCGAGATCCCGCTGGCGGAGGAGAAAGAGTTGCTGCGGCAGATGCACCAGCTCCTCAACGGCGATCCCTCCCCCCTTGCGCCAGCAGTACTCTGGAATGGCGGTAGCTACCTCTGGCTGCTGGGCTATGCTCACTCCCTCAGCGAGGGGATCCAGCAAGCCGAGGAATTGCTCCGCTCTGGCCGGGTGAGGGAAAAGTTGCAACAGCTCCAACAACAGGCTCACCTGGCCCGGTTTTCCTAGGGATCCCTTCTTGCCTCAAGATATTCCGCAAGGGAAAGCCCACGGGGCCAACCCCAAACCGGCTTGTCCTGTCGATTGGAGTTTGTAACCCTGCCGATCCGTGCTTCCTTCACCGGTGCCCTCGGCTGTTCCCTGCCGATTTTGCTGCTCCTCACTCCCCTGGTGCTGGGATCCCCGGCGCAAGCCCAGCGGGGCCGCCGCCCGGCTCTTGGAACCGCAGCCCCCGTGCCAATGCAGCCGAGTTGGCAGAGCCCGCGGGAGCTGGAGCGGGCCAGCCACGACCTGGCCAAAGCCCAGCGGCACCTGGCGGAAGCCAGCTTCTTCGCCCAGCGGGGATCCTCTCCGGAAGCCGCCCGTCTCCTGGAGCTGAGCCGCCAGAGCTTGGCCGAGGCCCAGAACGCTCTGCAAAGGGGGAATGTCTTCGCCGTCCGCGAGCAGGCCAAAGCGGCGGAAAACTTGGCCAAAGCCGCCAAGGCGCTCTACGAAGCGGAGTTGGGCTTTGGGAGCCGTCCTGGCCGTTCCTTCTTCGAGGCCCCCTTGCGCGCCCAAGAGTCCCTCAGCCGGCTGCAGGCGGAGATGGCCTTCGCCAACATCACCGCCGGCCCTGTGGCCGAGCTGCAGCAGCAAGCCCAACAGTTGTTGAGCAGGGTCAATACCGATCCGGGCAGCTACACCTTCGCCGACTACAGCCGCAGCAAGGCTGCCCACCACTCGGCCCGCGCTGCGTTGCATCTGTTGGCGGCAGAGCGCCTGAGCGGTTTGGGATCCCTGGGCAGCCTCTAAGCGCCCCCTGGTTGAGGCAGCCCGCTCTCTTCTCCTAACCCTGCAGCAGTTGCGTTAGAGTAAAGGCCCCCGCCGCGGGGGCCGTTCTTGTTCCCAGAAATCCAGAGTCAGTAGCCCACCCTCGTCGAGTGTACCTGCGTTTTCTGCACCTGTGGCACTTCCGCAACTACCGGGATCAGGGGATCCCCTTCGAGGCGCCCAAGACCATCCTGGTGGGGGAGAACGCCCAGGGCAAGACCAACCTTTTGGAGGCAGTGGAGCTCTTGGCCACCTTGCGCTCGCGGCGGGCCAGCCGGGATCGGGAGCTGGTGCAGCAGGGGGAAGAGAGGGCGCGGATTGCCGCCACCGTGGAACGGCTGGGGGTGGCCCACGAGCTGGCAATGGAGCTGCGCAGCCAGGGGGGGCGATCCCTGAGGGTTAACGGCCAGGTGCTACGGCGACAATCTGACTTTTTGGGGCAGGTGAGTGCCGTGGTGTTCTCCAGCCTGGATCTGGAGCTGGTGCGAGGGGGGCCAGAGGCGCGGCGCCATTGGCTAGACGGGGTGTTAATCCAACTGGAGCCTGTTTATGCCGACTTGGTGGAGCAGTATCGCCAGATCCTCAAGCAGCGCAATGCCCTCTTGAAGCAGGATCCCAAGGATTCCATCCCGCCGACGCAAGGAGCCGCCAGCAACAAAGCTTCTCAGATGGCCTTCTGGGACGCACAACTGGCCACCAGCGGCAGTCGTATCGTGCGCCGTCGCGCCCGGCTGTTGCAGCGGCTAGAACCCCTGGCCGCCCGCTGGCACCAAACCATCAGCGGCGGACGGGAGACCCTCAGCCTCACCTATCGCCCCCAGGTGCCCCTGCCGGATCCCCAGACCGATCCCGCGGCGGTTCAGGCCCAATTCTTGGCAGAGATCCGCGCCAAGGCTGCTGCCGAACAGGCCCTGGGCACTTCCCTGGTCGGCCCCCACCGGGACGAGGTGGAGCTGAGCCTCGACGGACGGCTGGCTCGTGCCTACGGATCCCAGGGGCAGCAGCGCACCTTGGTCTTGGCCCTCAAACTGGCGGAGCTGGAGCTGATTGAGCAGGTGAAGGGGGATCCGCCCTTGCTGCTGTTGGACGACGTGCTGGCGGAGCTGGATCTGCACCGCCAAAACCAGCTCTTAGGGGCCATTCAAGAGCGGGTGCAAACTTTGGTTACCACCACCCACCTAGGATCCTTTGACACCGCTTGGCTCAAGGGAGCGCAAATCCTTCACGTGCACCAGGGGCAAATTTCTCCCTCCCCCGCCTCACTCCCCTTGGCTTAAAGCAGGCCAATCCCCCAGCATACTCCCCTCTCCCTCTGGGAGAGGGGCCGGGGGTGGTCGCGTGAGCGGCGCGGAGCGCTTGGGCTCAGAGCCGCCCGCGATCCAGGCTGCGATACTGAATCGCCTCGGCAAGGTGGGTGGGGGCAATGGCCTCGGCGCCCTCCAGGTCGGCAATGGTGCGGGCCACCTTGAGGATGCGGTCGCTCCCCCGCGCAGACAGACCCAACTTTTGGATGGCACTCTCTAGGAGCTTACGACAGGGATCCGACAGAACACACCACTGCCGCAGATGGCGAGATTGCATTTGGGCGTTGCAGTGGATCCCGGGTTCGTCCTGGAAGCGCTGCCGTTGGCGTTGCCGCGCCCGTTCCACCCGCTGCCGCACCGCTTGGGAGGATTCGCCCCCCTGGAGGCGGACAATTTCTTCCGGCTTGAGGCGGTTGACCCGCACCTGCAAGTCGATGCGATCCAACAGCGGGCCGGAGAGCTTGGACCAGTAGCGCTCCCGCTGCTGCGGCGTACAGGTGCAGGGCTGAACGGGATCCCCGTAGAAGCCGCAGGAACAGGGGTTGGTGGAGGCCACCAGGGTGGTTTGGGCGGGAAACTCTAAAGAAACGCGGGCGCGGGAGATGGTAACCTTGCCGTCTTCCAAAGGCTGGCGCAGCACCTCCAGCACCTCACGGCGAAATTCCGTCAGTTCGTCCAAGTACAGGACACCGTGGTGAGCAAGGGAGATCTCACCAGGCTTGGGGTAGGGGCCACCACCCACCAGCGCCACCGCCGAGGCCGAATGGTGGGGAGCCCGAAAGGGTCGCTGCGTAATCAGGGGAGTCTGGCGTCCTAGGTGCAGGTTTTGCCGTAGCAGGCCCGCTGCTGAGTAGATGCGGGTGATCTCCAACATTTCCTCCCACTGCAGCCGGGGCAGGATGCCGGGCAGACGCCGCGCCAGCATGGTTTTGCCCGCTCCTGGGCTGCCCACCAGCAGCAGGTTGTGCCCGCCGGCCGCCGCAATCTCCAGAGCCCGCCGGGCGTGTTCCTGCCCCTTCACATCGGCCAAATCCAGTAGGGGTTCCGTTTCAGTTGGTAGCAGCTGCTCCGGCTGGATCCGCACTGGCTCCAGTCCCTGCGGGCTTTGCAGCCAGCCCACCACCGCCGCCAAAGAGGGCAGCCCATACACCTGGATCCCTTGCACCAGGGCTCCTTCCGGAGCATTCTCCTGGGGCACCACCAGGCGGCGGATCCCCATCTCGGCGGCACTGGCGGCAATGGGCAAAACGCCTGCCACGGGGCGCAGGGTGCCATCCAGGGCCAATTCCCCCAGCATCAGGGTGTTGGCCAGCGCTTCCCGCTCAATTACCCCCGCGGCTGCCAGAATGCCGATGGCAATGGGCAGATCAAAGCTGGGGCCCTCTTTGCGCAGATCAGCGGGGGCCAAGTTGACGATGATCCGCCGCTGCGGCAGGGCAAAGCCGGAGTTCTTGATGGCCGCCCGTACCCGCTCTTTGGCCTCTTGAACGGCTGTGTCGGGCAGCCCCACCAGGGTAATCTGCGGCAAGCCACCGCCAACGTCCACCTCCACCGTGACCCGCACGGCCTTGAGTCCCAGTAGAGCAGCAGCAGTGACCTGGGCAAACAAAAGCGTCGCCTCCTCTGGAAAGCTTTTCCACGAATGATTGTCTCCCGACACCTATCCTGGAGGAAGTACATTGGCTTGTGCAGGCCTAATCCTCAGCTGCTGCTGGGTTGGCTTAGCTGACAAGCCAAAGAGGGGATGCCCCCATCTCTAGGAGGCTGGTGCTGGTGGTCTTTCCTACGGCTGAACCCCCTTTTGAGCGTTTCGCCAGCTCTGGGCATGCCCCAAGCTGGAATGACCTGGAGGAGCAGGTGCAGCAGTTTGCCCGGCGCTACCGGGGGCGAGTGGCCCAGCTTAGCCCACCAGAGCTGGGGAAGGCGCTGCAGATCTTGGCGCAGCTGACGCAAGCTCTGGCGGCCCACCTCGCCGGGGACAGGGAAGGGATCCCAGCTGACTCCGGTTGGACAGGGGCAGTCCCCAACTGGAGGGATCTGGAGCGGGCTATCTCCCTGCAGAGCCACTTGCTGTTTTTCCCTCTGGAGTTGCAGTCGCTGCCGGCTGTTTCCCCTGATAAACCTGCAGCCGAGCTGCCACTTGAGTCAAAGGATCAGCGCTTGGATCTTTTGGTTGCTGCCTGTGTCGAGCCGCTGCTGCGTCCCTTTCGCCAGTTTTTGTGTGGCCTCTTCCAGCAGCGGGGTCATCAACAGGCGGAGCCTCTGGAGCGCCTGCTCCACCAGCAGCGCCTGGCCGGACGCTTGGCCTGGCGGCAGTTGTGGCAAGTCACCCTCGCCTCCCTCCCTGGCCAGGGCCTGGGGCTCCCCCAACCCCAGTCGGCTGAAACGCTTACCCACCTGCAGAGCCTGCAAACCCATCCCAGCGCCGAGATCCGCTGGGCGGCCTACCAGCGGTTGGGCCAACACTTGGAAGCCCATGCAGAGCTGGGGGGATTTATTCTCAGCATCCTCATCCGCGACCACCTCTGGGAGGCCCAGTGGCGGGGCTACGATTCTGCCGCCGATCTGTACCTGGCTCGCCACGGCCTCGGCCAGACCTTTTGGGAGCATCTGCTAGACGGGATCCACGATCGCTTTGACCTGTTCCAGCGCTACTACCGCCTAAAAAGCCGCGCCCTGAGCCGTTCCATCCGTACCTGCGACCTCTATGCCCCTTGGGGAGATCCGGCTCCTCGCCTCACTGCCGCCGAGGCCACCTTCCTGGTCTGGTCTGCTTTGCAGGAGTTCTGCCCCGAGTGCGCTGCCCAAGCCAAGCCCTGGCTGCCGGAAATTACCTCCCAACTGGAAGCAAGCCGTGGGGAGACCGACTCCTTCCCTTGGCCACTAGAGACGCCCCTTCCAGGGGGTGAATCCCTTGCCTCCCTACTGCGAGCCCTTGCGGCCCTCAGCCGGCGGCTCCGGCCTGAGGAGCCCCGACTTTGGCTGGAGCTAGAGGAGTTGCAGGGAGCTACTCGGCCCTCCTGGGAGGTGGGGGTGCATACCGCGTTTTTACAGCAGATGCTGCTAGGCTACCTGCTTGAGACGGCGCGAGGCACACCAGGGGGGGTGCCTCTCCGTTTCCGCAATGGCGTCAGCGGGCCGGAGACCTTTCTCTCCAGCAGCCTCCAGTTGGCCCAAGCCCTGTTGATTTACCACCTGGAGGCCCAGCTGCAGGCTGTGTTTTACCAGAGCTTGATTGCGCGGCTGGAGCTGCTTCTCTACCGCTCGGGGATCCCAGGGGGCGACACCCCTCTGCTGGCGCCCTCTGAGGCCAGCCCTACCTACTGGGTCAGCGAAGAGTGGCTGAAGCTGTGCCAAGAGCTGTGTGGCGATGCGGTGGAGCTGCTGCCGGAAGACCAGTTCCGCTGGGTGGGGATGCCGGAGCTGTTTCTCCGCCCTTTTAGCAGCCATCAGGCCAGCCTGGCCAGACTGGTTGCCCTGGCCTGCCACCGCCAGTATCATCTGTCTCCCCGCACCTTCTTGCCCCGTTACCTGAATTGGCTGGCCAGCCCGCCCGGATCCCTGACCTGGGAAGAATCGGCCCAGATGCTCCAGGTGGAGCTGAGCGACCCAGAGGCAGTGTTGCAGGGGTTGGAGGAGCTGGAGCGTTGGATCGAGGTGCTGGAAGAGCTGCTAGAAGAGGAGCAAGACTAGAGGAGGGCTACCGGCCGACCGTTGGCATCGGCGGAATGGCCGCGTCACCCCTGGTAGGGGGAGCCCCGGGCTGCCGCTAGTCAGGGTTTTGCTGAAGAAAACCGCTCGCGTAAGCGGGACGGGCTCCTCACAGGGGTTCGTTTCTGTTTAGCGTTGTACAAGTCCCCCGGAGCGGCTATCTCATTCCCACCATTGCGGCCAGCCGCGCCATCAACTGCCAGGGCCGCGAGCGCGGTTCTGTTACCGAAGTGCTGGTCTCGTCAAAGTAGCCGGCCAGACGGCTACTCGATCACCACATTCTTGGGCCCGCTGTTCACCTCTGGGCGACCCTGATTGAAGTTGGCCAGGAACGTGTCCGGATCCTTGAGGCTGAAAACCAACTTTTTGCAGGATACTTGCAGCCCCAGGGGCCCCAGCAGGGGGATGAAGAGGGTCTTTTCCTGCAGCAGCGGGATGGCAACCACCCCCTGGGTGCTGGTTACCGCGCCCACCAGCCCCTGGAAATCGGTGCGCACGCCCAGGCCGTAGAACCAGGGCCAAGAGAAGCGCTCCCCTTGTCCCAACTCGCTCAGGGAGAAGGTTTCGTTGAACAGGTTGCCCGCCCGGACAATTAACTTGTCCTGCAGGAGATCGACGTAGGCTGACTCGCTGCCCACCCCAAACAGAGCCAGCGGCAAACTTGCCAGCGGATTGGAGTCGATGGCCATGTAATAGCGCATGAGAAGTCTCCAGAGTCAGGAACAGAAAGACCAGGTGAGCCGCGGCTCCTAGCCCTGCCAATTATAAAAAATCTTCCCCGGTGCCGAACGGACAAAAAGGGATCCCATCTGCCCTTAAGCTAAGCAGGTATGATGGGTTGCTTGGAGCGCCCTTTCGGCAAGCCACTGGCCAACGAGGAAAACAGGATGGATTTGCGCGCCTTCATCCGCTTGGTGCCCGATTTTCCCAAACCCGGGATCCTCTTTCGCGACATAACCCCCCTCTTGCGGGATCCGGCGGGCTTCCGGGCAGCGATTGAACAGTTGGCCGCTGGCACCACCTCTATGGGATCCCTGGACTATGTGGTGGGCATCGAGTCGCGCGGCTTTATTTTAGGAGCTGCCCTGGCTCAGCATCTGGGTTTGGGATTTGTCCCGGTTCGCAAGCCGGGCAAGTTGCCGCCGCCGGTGCTCAGCCAAATCTACAGCCTGGAATACGGCCAAGACCAGTTGCAACTTCATGCCCACGCCCTGCGCCCCGGCAACCGAGTGGTGATCGTAGATGATGTCATCGCCACCGG
>NZ_JANSIY010000001.1:46146-75016 GCF_047462295.1 Synechococcus sp. H60.3
GGCCTTGCTATGCTTCCCATCTCCCCTCTCCCTTTGGGAGAGGGGCTGGGGGTGAGGGCACCAGAGCGCTTTGTAGGCAACCTCACCGCAGGTGCAGTGGCTGGCGGACGGTTACCTCTGGTGCTTTGGCTTTGGGCAGAGGTTGGGTCAGGTGGCTGAGCTGAGCTTGCGCCTGCAGTTGTTCCTCAATCCAGTCGGCCAGCTCCCGCATGTAGAGGGCCACATGAATTGCCTGGTCGCGCCGCAGCGGCTCCACCCCTTTTGCAGCCAGGCGGGCCCGGATGACGGGATCGCTCAGCTCTTCCAGGGCGGCAAAGTCTTCCGGCCGGTCAAACCCCAGCTCTGCCATCTTCTCGAACACATATCCCAGCCGCAGGCCCGTGGTCTCACACTGGGCTTCCCAGGGATCCCTCAGGACAAGGGCAGCAGTGCGGTAGGCCGTTTGGGCAATGGAGCGCCAGGTGCCGCGGTGGATGCGCAGGCTAAGCTGCTGCTGATCCCAGCCCAGGGCTTCCCGCACCAGCAGGCCGCAATTGCAGCGGGTACTATCCCGCCAGCAGTACTCGCGATCCCAAAAACCCCAGTGCTGGGCCTGTAGGCGATCGGCGGTGCGGCGCAAAAGGGCCGCCAGCTCCGGTGTAGGACGCATCATCAAGGCGGCAGAGGAGATACCTTCCAGTCTAGGCAGGCGGGCGGCTGGGAACAACCCAGGCTTAATCCTTATTTTGAATTAACTGAATCTGTTGCTTGAACCTCGGTATCTTCAGCAGCCAAAGACCGTTGCCGCTGACGCTGGCGTTGCCAGGCCCCCCAGCTTACTCCCGCTAACAGCAGCGAGGCGCCGCCCAGGTAGGTGCCCCCTGCCGGCAGGCCGGCCAAGGCCAAGGCCAGGGATCCCCCCCAAAGGGTCATGGCGTAGATCAAGAGCACTGAATGCCGCTGCGACAGGCCGGCTTTGAGCAGGCGATGGTGCAAGTGGCCCTTGTCGGGATGAAAGGGGGACTTGCCCCTGGCCAGCCGCTTGAGGATGACGGCAGACATATCCAGGATTGGCACGGCGAGGATAAAAAACGGCAGGGCCACCGCCAGCGTGGTCACCCCCTTGGCCACCCCAATGACCCCGATCCCGGCTAGGGTAAAGCCCAAAAAGTAGGCTCCCCCATCTCCCATGAAGATCTGAGCCGGGTTGAAGTTGTAGCGCAAAAAGCCCAGACAGGCCCCTGCCAAGGCTGCCGCCAGCATCGCCGCCGCCGGCCGATCCAGCAGCAGCGTTACCATCAGCATCACGACTGCCGCGATCCCTGACACCCCTGCCGCCAGCCCATCCAGGCCGTCCATGAAGTTGATGGCGTTGGCCATCCCCACCAGCCACAGCAGGGTAACCAGCAGGCTCAACCACACCGGGAAGGGCCAGAGGCCAAGGCGCGGTAGGTTGATGAACTCAATGCGCACCCCCACTCCCCAAGCGGCGGCAGCCACCCCAAACTGCATCGCCAGGCGGGAAAAGGGCGACAACTGAAACAGATCGTCGGCCAGGCCAATCAAAAAAAACAAAACGCCGCCAATGGTTACCCCCCAGATCTCGTACTCCTGCTCGGTGCGCAAGCCGGCGAAGGCTCCGGCTCCCCAGAGCAAGAGTAGTGCCACCAGGTTGCCAAAAAAGATAGAGACCCCCCCTAGGCGCACCATCGGCTGCCGGTGGATCTTGCGCTCATCGGGAAAATCCAACTGGCCGCTGCGGATCCCGACCGCCTTCACCACCGGGGTTGCCCAGAGAACCACACAGGCAGCAGCCAAAAAGGCAACCAAGTAAGGCATGGCAAGCCGTAGCGGGGAGGGGGGTTATCCCAAGTGGGGGTAGAGCGGAAAACGGCGGCAAAGCTCGGCCACTCGCCGGCGGCAGGCTTCGAGCACAGCCAGATCCTCCGGTTGAAACAGGCAATCGGCAATAATTTCCCCAATTTCCTCAAATTCTGCCGCGCCCAGGCCGCGGGTGGTCAGGGCCGGGGATCCCAGGCGCAGGCCGCTGGCCACAAAGGGCGGCTGCGGGTCAAAGGGGATGGTGTTTTTGTTGGCAGTAATGTGGATCTCTTCCATCAGGCGATCCGCCCGCTTGCCCGTCATCACCGGATCCGCCGCTCCGTTTTTCTCCAGCACTGCCGAGACCGAGCGCAGATCCAGTAACATCAGGTGGTTGTCGGTGCCCCCCGAAACCAACCGGATGCCCCGTCGTTGCAGCGTTGCTGCCAGTGCCTGAGCATTGGCAATGACCTGGGCGGAGTACTGGGCAAAGCTGGGCTGCAGGGCTTCTCCAAAGGCCACTGCCTTGCCGGCAATGACATGCTCCAAAGGCCCCCCTTGGCTGCCGGGGAACACCGCCTTGTCCAGCTTTTTGCCCAATTCCGGGTCGCGGGTGAGAATCAGCCCCCCGCGCGGCCCCCGCAGCGTCTTGTGGGTGGTGGTGGTTACCACATCGCAGAGGGGCACGGGGTTGGGGTGGTGCCCAGTGGCCACCAGGCCAGCGATGTGGGCAATGTCTGCCATCAGATAGGCCCCCACCTCATCGGCAATGGCGCGGAAGGCAGCAAAATCAATTGTCCGCGGGTAGGCGGAGTAGCCGCAGATAATCAGCTTAGGCCGGTGCTGCAGGGCCAGATCCCGCACCTGGTCAAAATCAATCCGCTCCGTCTGCGGATCCACGCCATAGTGCACCACGCGGAACCACTTGCCAGAGACATTGACTGGCGAGCCGTGGGTGAGGTGGCCGCCGTGGGCCAGATCCATGCCCATGATCGTGTCTCCTGGCTGCAGCAGAGCCAAGAAAACCGCGAAATTGGCCTGGGCACCGGAGTGGGGCTGGACATTGGCGTGGGCCGCCCCAAACAGTTGCTTGGCGCGGTCGATGGCCAGTTGTTCGATCTCGTCGATAAATTCGCAGCCGCCGTAGTAGCGCTTGCCGGGTAGACCCTCCGCATACTTGTTGGTAAGCACCGAGCCCTGCGCCGCCAGGACAGCCGGCGAGGTGAAGTTCTCGCTGGCAATCATTTCCAGGTGATCCCGCTGGCGCTTGAGCTCTTGCTGGATGAGGCGGTAGACGATGGGATCCGTTTCGGCCAAAATGGCCAGGTTGTCCCGGGGAGTGGTTAGGCTGTGGGGGGCGGCTACCATGGTGACGCCAAGAGCAAACGTTGCAAAGAAAAAAAGGCCAGAATTACCCTGCGGTCGCAACAGCGTTGCGAAGCAACATCGTAACACAGGCCAGGGGATCCCGCAGCGGCTAAGCGCAGAACCAAAGGCCGCTTTGTAAAGAATGTTTTTGGGCCCCAGGTCTGGTCACCAGCCGGGGTAAAGTGAGGGGCAGGTTTACAGCACTGGGTTTGTTTTAGGAGTTGGCTATGACCGACGCGCAAGTTTTCACCATCCTGGCCATTGCCCTGGTGCCGGCAGTGATGGCCGTGCTGCTGGGATCCGCCCTGGCCCGCAGCTAGTTTCCATCTGGAAGAATAAGGTTGCTCTGGATCCGGGGGCCTGTCCTATAGAGCAGGCCCTTTTGAGTTGAGGCCCAGGGGCTGCGCCTGGGACGCTTTGCCATTGGCTAAAGTTGGATAAAGGATACTACCGGCAGCCAACCCAGAAGCAACTTGAGCCAGGTGGATCTACAGCGGGTTCAGCGCGCCCTTTCTCTGGAAGCAGAGGTGGGGTTTACCGACCTGCGGGGGCGAGAGCAGACCTTCTCCCAATTTTTGCAGAGCGTGTTTGGCCAGGATCCCCCCGCTGGCTGGATCCTGGATGGGGAAGAGCGACGGCGGTGGAAAGAACTGGGATCCCGCTATCGCCTCTACCCCCAGCTAGAGCTGCCGGAGCGGCAGCACCTGGTGGCGGAAACCCGCCGCTGGCTGGAGCGGCTGCGTCGCCAGCAAGAACAAGCCCACTCTGCTCCACCCAGCCCTGCTTTGCCCCTGCCCAAGGGCCTTAGTTTGGAGCAGCCGCTGCAATTTCTCAAGGGCATTGGCCCCAAGTCGGCGGAGAAACTGGCGCAACTGGGCCTGCACACTGTGCGCGATGCCCTCTACTACTTCCCACGGGATCACCTGGACTATTCCCGCCGCGTGCTCATCCGCCAGGCCAAGGTGGGGGAGACGGTTACCCTGGTGGGGACGGTGAAAAGCTGCAGTTGCTTTACCAGCCCCAAAAACCCCTTGCTGACCATCTTCAACCTCAAGCTTGCCGACAAAAGCGGCGTAGTCACCCTCAGCCGCTTCTACAGCGGGCGGCAATTTGCCCAGCGCAGTTGGCAGGCGGCCCTGGAGCGGCAATACCCCAAGGGGGCAGTGGTGGCGGCCAGCGGTCTGGTGAAAAAGGGCCGCTTGGGCTTGACACTGGAGAACCCGCAACTGGAGGTGCTGGGGGGAGAGGGCGAGGATCTGGAGAGATTGGGCAAGATTCTACCCGTTTACCCCCTCTCAGAAGGGATCCCCGCCGATCTGGTGCGCAAAGCCATCCAGCTTGCCCTGCCGGCAGCTGCCTTGGTGGAGGATCCCTTGCCGGAGCACCTGAAGCGGCAGTTGCAGCTGTTGGACTTGCCCCTTGCCCTGCAGCAGATCCACTTTCCCAAGACGCAAGAGCTGCTGGCCCAGGCCCGGCGGCGGCTGGTGTTCGACGAGTTTTTCTACCTGCAACTTAGCCTCTTGCAGCGGCGGCAGCGCTACCGCGCCCAGGCCCAGGCTGTCCCCCGCTACCAGCCAGCTAGAGGAGAGCTCTTGGACCGCTTCTACCAAATCCTGCCCTTCCAGCTGACTGCTGCCCAGCAGCGGGCCATCGACGAGATCCTGGCGGATCTGCGGGATCCCTTGCCCATGAACCGCCTGCTGCAGGGGGATGTGGGATCCGGCAAAACTGTGGTGGCGGTGGCGGCTTTGCTGGCGGCCATCCAGTCGGGCTGGCAGACGGCCCTCATGGCTCCCACGGAGGTCTTGGCCGAGCAGCACTACCGCAAGCTGGTGGAGTGGCTCAGCCAACTGCAAGTGCCCGTTGAACTCTTGACCGGCTCCACACCCCCCGCCAAGCGGCGCGAGATCCTGCGGCAGTTGCAGACCGGGGAGCTGCCCCTAGTGGTTGGCACCCATGCCCTCATCCAGCCGGCGGTGCAGTTTCGCAACCTGGGCTTGGTGGTTATCGACGAGCAGCACCGCTTTGGCGTCGAACAGCGGGCTGCCCTGCAACAGAAAGGGGATCACCCCGATGTCCTGACCATGACGGCTACCCCCATCCCCCGCACCCTTACCCTGGCCCTGCACGGGGATCTGGATGTTACCCAAATTGACGAGTTGCCCCCGGGGCGCAAGCCGGTGCACACGGTGGTGGCTCGACCGGGGGATCGCCTGCAGGTGGTGCGGCTGATGGAGCGGGAGATTGCCCAGGGGCGGCAGGCCTACGTGGTGCTGCCTTTGATTGAAGAGTCTGAGAAGCTGGATCTCAAGTCCGCCATTGAGGAACACCAGCGCCTGCAGGAGAAGGTCTTCCCCCAGTTCCGGGTGGGCCTGCTGCACGGGCGTCTGACCAGCAGCGAGAAGGACGCCGTCATAGAAGCTTTCCGCCGGCGGGAGCTGGATATCCTCGTCTCCACCACAGTGGTGGAAGTGGGGGTGGATGTGCCCAACGCCTCGGTGATGCTGGTGGAGCATGCTGAGCGCTTTGGCCTCTCCCAGCTCCACCAACTGCGGGGGCGGGTGGGGCGGGGATCCGAACAGGCCTACTGCATCCTGATGACGGGATCCCAAAGCGAAGAGGCCCTGCGCCGGCTAAAAGTCCTGGAGCAGTCCCACGATGGCTTTTTCATTGCCGAGATGGATCTGCGCTTCCGCGGCCCTGGGGAGGTGATGGGCACCCGCCAGTCGGGACTGCCCGATTTTGCTCTGGCCAGCCTCATGGATGACCAAGAGGTGCTGCAGTTGGCCCGCCAGGCAGCAGAGCAGCTCATTGCCCAAGACCCACAGCTGCAGCAGTGGCCCCGCCTGCGTCGCATACTGGAAGAACGCCAGGCCCGCCTTTTGGGGCCGGCTTTGTTGACCTAACCTTGGTGCCTATGCCCCCCACTCCTGAAGAGCTGAAGCTCCACGGCCTCTCCCCCCAGGAATATCACCAGATCCAGCAGCAACTGGGCCGGGATCCCAACCCCACCGAGCTGGCCATGTTTGGGGTGATGTGGTCGGAGCACTGCTGCTACAAGAACTCTCGCCCTCTGCTGAAAAACTTTCCCACTACGGGCGAGCGGGTGGTGGTGGGGCCGGGGGAAAATGCCGGCGTCATAGATTTGGGGGATGGGGACTGGCTGGCCTTTAAGATTGAATCCCACAACCATCCTTCAGCGGTTGAGCCCTTCCAGGGAGCGGCCACCGGCGTGGGAGGCATCCTGCGTGATATCTTTACCCTGGGCGCCCGTCCCATTGCCCTGCTCAACTCCCTGCGCTTTGGGCCGCTGACGGATCCCCGCAACCGCCGCCTCATGGCCAGGGTGGTGGAGGGGATCGCCCACTACGGCAACTGCGTGGGGGTGCCCACGGTGGGGGGGGAAGTGGCCGTGGATCCCTGCTACAGTGGCAACCCCCTGGTCAACGTCATGGCTCTGGGGCTGCTGGAGACGCCGGCGGTGGTGAAATCGGCAGCTCGGGGGGTGGGGAATCCGGTCTTGTACGTGGGCGCCCCCACGGGGCGGGACGGGATCCGCGGGGCCAGCTTTGCCAGCGCCGAGCTCAAGGAGGACTCCCAGCAGGATCGGCCGGCGGTGCAGGTGGGGGATCCCTTTCTGGGCAAATGTCTCATCGAGGCTTGCCTGGAGGCCTTTGCCACGGGAGCTGTGGTGGCCGCCCAGGACATGGGAGCGGCCGGGATCACCTGCTCCACGGCGGAGATGGCCGCCAAAGGCGGCGTAGGGATCCGCTTTGATCTCGACCGGGTGCCGGCGCGGGAAAGCGGCATGGCCGCCTGGGAGTACCTGCTTTCGGAGTCCCAGGAGCGGATGCTGCTGGTGGTGCAAAAAGGTCGCGAAGCGGAGGTGATGGAGATCTTCCACCGCTGGGGCCTGCAGGCCAGCGTGGCCGGAGAAGTCATTGCCGAGCCGCTGGTGGAGATCTGGCACCGCGGAACCTGCGTGGTGCAAGTGCCGGCGCGGGCCTTGGCCGAAGAGACCCCCGTCTACGTCCGCCCGCTGTTGCCAGAGCCACCGGAGTACGTCCAGGCAGCGTGGCA
Organism: Synechococcus sp. H60.3; assembly: GCF_047462295.1. NCBI lineage: Bacteria > Bacillati > Cyanobacteriota > Cyanophyceae > Synechococcales > Synechococcaceae > Synechococcus > Synechococcus sp. H60.3. The sequence goes on from NZ_JANSIY010000001.1 coordinate 53,395, forward strand.
GTGGGATCCCGCCACCCTACCCCCCTGCAGTCGCGAAGGGATCCACCTCGATCAGGCAACCCTGACGTGGCAAGAGGTGCTGCTGCGGCTTTTGGCCCGCCCCACCCTGGCCAGCAAAGCCTGGATCTATCGCCAATATGACCACCAGGTGCAAAACAACACTGTCCTTTGGCCGGGGCAGGGAGATGCAGCGGTTATCCGCATCCGCTCGCAAAAGTTTGGCGTGGGCGAGGTGCCACCCCTGCAGGCTGCCCGCAAGGCCATTGCTGCCACCCTAGATGGCAATGGCCGCTGGGTATATTTGGATCCCTACGAGGGGGCCAAAGCCGCGGTGGCCGAAGCCGCCCGCAACCTCTCCTGCGTGGGGGCGGAGCCCTTGGCTGTAACCGACAACCTCAACTTCGGCAACCCGGAAAACCCGGTGGTGTACTGGCAGTTGGCCCTGGCCTGTCGGGGGATTGGGGAGGCCTGCCGTGCCCTAGGGACACCGGTAACAGGGGGGAACGTTTCCCTCTACAACGAGAAGGGATCCCAGGCCATCTACCCGACCCCCGTTATCGGCATGGTCGGTCTCATTCCGGACTTGAAGTTGGTCTGTGGCCAGGGGTGGCAGCAAGAAAGGGATCTCATCTACCTCTTGGGAGCCCAGGCTGTTACCAGTCTGGGCGGCAGCGAGTATTTGGCGGCAATCTACCACAAGGTCACGGGTCGGCCTGCCCCCGTGGATCTGGAGCTGGAAAAGCGCGTGCAAGCCGCCTGCCGCCACGGCATCCGGCAGGGATGGGTGCGCTCCGCCCACGACTGTAGCGAGGGAGGACTGGCCGTGGCTCTGGCGGAAGCCTGCCTCAGCGGGGGCCGCGGTGCCAGTGTCTCTCTGGCTCCCGGATCCCTGCGCTGGGATCAGGCCCTGTTTGGCGAGGGATCCAGCCGCATCCTCGTTTCTGTCAATCCAGCCCAGCGCTCTCCTTGGGAAGCCTACTTAGAGTCCCAGCTCCCCGGCCAGTGGCAACTGCTGGGACAGGTGGGATCCCCTGCCGATCCCTTGGCCTTGACGACGGCAGAAGGGGATCCCCTGTTGTCGGTCTCTTTGGCCGCCCTGCAGGCCGCCTACCACAACACCTAGCTCCCCTCTCCCGAAGGGAGAGGGGCTGGGGGTGAGGGGGACTACCTCAAGCTGATCTTGCTTCAGACAAATTGGCCTGGATCACCTCCCGATAGTGGGACTTGGGCTTAACGCCCACCACCTGCGCCACCAGCTCCTTGTTTTTAAAAAACTGCACCGTCGGCGTACAGGTGACCCCGCCGGCTTCAGCAATCTCCGGATCCTTCTCGATGTCGATCTCCACCACGTGCAGCTTGTCGGCAAACTCTTCGATGACCTTGTTCAGGATTGGCCTGAGGGCATGACAAGGGGCACAGGTGGGAGCGGTGTACTTGACCATCAGCAGGCGATTGCTTTCGTGGTAGAGCCGCCGCAGGGCATAGCTCCCTTCATGGCAGGTCTTACTGAAGTCCAGATCCTCGTGGCCGTTCTCCGCAAAGCTGGCTTCCGCCACCGCAGCTTCCCCCGGCGACTCCGCCTCGGGAGGAGCCGTGGCAGGGCTGGGCTCAGGATGGCTCTGAGGGACGACGTGATACTCTTGGGCTAAGCCGTGTTCTGAGAGCCAGCGCTCTGCCAACATGGCCGCCATACAGCCGGTGCCGGCAGCGGTGATGGCCTGGCGAAACTCGTGATCCTGCACATCCCCGGCGGCAAACACCCCCTCCACGCTGGTGGCTACCGATCCGGGGCGGGTGACAATATAGCCCACTTCATCCAGTTCCAGTTGTCCTTTGAACAGGTCGGTGTTGGGTTTATGGCCGATGGCGTAGAACAAGCCACCCACCGCCATCTCCCGGATCTCCCCTGTCTGGTTGTTGCGCACCTTCACCCCGGTCAGGCGCTGGCCGTCGCCCAGGACTTCCACCGCCTCGGTGTGCCAGTGCACCGTAATCTTGGGGTGGTTGAGCACCCGGTCTTGCATGGCCTTGCTGGCCCGCATCTTGCCACTGCGCACCAGCATGTGGACATGGGATCCAAACTTGGTCAAATAGGTAGCTTCCTCACAGGCGGTATCGCCACCGCCAATGACCACCAGCTCCACTCCCCTGAATATGGGCATGGCCCCATCGCAGACGGCGCAGGCGGACATGCCGCGGTTCCAGTAGGTCTCCTCCCCGGGCAGGTGCAGGCGCTTGGCCGTAGCCCCGGTGGCGATGATTAGGCTGTGGGTGCGCACTTCTCGCTCATCAGAGCGGACGACAAAAGGCCGCTGGCTGAGATCCACAAAGGTGACATCCTCGGGGTAGAGCTCTGCCCCCCACCGCTGCGCTTGAGCGCGCATGTTTTTCATCAGTTGGGGGCCGCTGATGCCCTCGGGAAAGCCCGGAAAGTTTTCTACCTCGGTGGTGGTCATCAGTTGCCCACCCGGGATCCCGCCCACCTGAAACCCCTCAAACACAACTGGCTTCAGGTTGGCCCGCCCAGCGTAAATGGCCGCCGTGAACCCGGCAGGGCCAGAACCAATAATCACCACATTCTCAACCCGACTTTGCTCTGTCATTCGATGTCGCTCCTTGCTGTTGCTGAAAACTAAACCAAACTCATAACGACTACGTTTTAGTCTAACACGAGCCGGTATTCTGAGCGAGGCTGGAGCTCGCTAGTCCCATTTTCGCTTTCCTCTAGCTAGGGAGACAGGGTTTGGCTTCTCCGACTTGTCTTTGTCCAGAGGACAACAGGGCAGAAACGCTTGGCTGAGGGGCGCAATGGCCAAGCCGTTGAGCAGAAGGCCAAAGCCAGGGCAATTTCGTATCAGAAGCTACAAAATGCTGATATCGGCCTTTCTAGGATGGGTGAGCGCTTTTGGCCCACTCAAGTCGAAGCGCGGGGATCCGCTGCCGGGATCCCGTCTACCTTAGGATTACCCCAGTCTCAATTGCAACCCAATCAGGAGAGAGTAATGGCATCCACGCCCCAAGAAGTGCTTCAGATGATCCAGGACAACAATGTCCAGATGGTGGATCTCAAGTTTGTGGATATCTTCGGCACTTGGCAGCACGTTTCCTTCCACCCTTCGATGCTTACGGAACAAGTTTTCAGCGAAGGGCTACCCTTTGATGGTTCAAGCATTCGGGGCTGGAAATCCATCAATGAGTCGGACATGTACATGGTGCCGGATCCCAAGACGGCCTGGATCGACCCGTTCTTGCAAGTGCCCACCCTCAGCCTTATCTGTAACATTATTGAGCCGCGCACCGGCCAGCCCTACAGCCGTTGTCCGCGGAGCCTGGCAGCACGGGCTGTGGCCTATCTGCAATCGACAGGGATTGCCGATACGGCTTACTTCGGGCCCGAAGCAGAGTTCTTTATTTTTGAAGATGTACGGTTTGACCAGACCCAAAACGCCGGCTACTACTTTGTCGATTCCATCGAGGGCCGCTGGAACTCAGGCCGGGAGGAAAAAGGCGGCAACCTGGGCTACAAGCCCCGCTACAAAGAGGGCTATTTCCCTGTGCCGCCCACCGATGCCCATCAAGACCTCCGCACCGAGATGCTGCTGACAATGGCCAAGTTGGGGGTGCCCATCGAGAAGCACCACCACGAGGTGGCCACCGGCGGGCAAGGGGAGCTGGGCTACCGCTTTGCCGATCTAATCACGGCTGCCGACTACATGATGATTTACAAGTACGTGATCCGGAACGTGGCCCGCAAGCACGGCAAGACGGTGACGTTCATGCCCAAGCCCCTCTTCAATGACAACGGCAGCGGCATGCACACGCACCAGTCCCTCTGGAGAGACGGCCAGCCCTTGTTTTACCAAGAAGGCAACTATGCCGATCTGAGCGAAACGGCTCTCTACTACATCGGCGGCCTGCTCAAGCACGCCCCAGCCATCCTAGCCTTTACCAACCCCACCACCAACTCCTACAAGCGCCTGGTGCCTGGGTTTGAGGCGCCGGTCAACTTGGCCTACTCGCAGGGCAACCGCTCCGCAGCCATTCGCATTCCAGTTACAGGCAAAAATCCCAAGGCCAAGCGGCTGGAGTTCCGCTGCCCCGATGCCACCTGCAACCCCTATATCGCCTTCTCGGCCATGTTGATGGCCGGCCTGGACGGGATCAAGAACAAGATCCACCCCGGCGAGCCCCTCGACAAGGATATCTACGATCTGGAGCCGGACGAGCTGGCCAAGATCCCCTCCACGCCCGGATCCCTGCTGGATGCTTTGGAAAACCTGCAGAAGGATCACGACTTCCTACTGGAGGGAGGTGTCTTTACCGAGGATCTCATCCAGACCTATATCGAGTACAAGATCGACAACGAGATCAACCCCATCAACCTGCGGCCTCACCCCTACGAGTTCGCGCTCTATTTCGACGCCTGATCGAGGTTTTCATCCAAAACATTCGTTCTCGAATGAGGTTTTGGAACGGGATCCCTTCTTTTGCTGAGGGGATCCTTTTTTTGTGCCCGCCTAGATACTCTAAGTAGGATCGCCAAAGTCTAGAGGTTGGAGGGAGGGTTTGCAATGGAATGGCTTATTCTTGTTCTGTTCTCGTTTTTTCTTATCGGCCTTCTGGCGCTTGTTGTCTATCTAGCTGACTATCTAGAGAAGAAGCGTCGGGAAGCTTTGGAGCAGGTGGCCAGGAGCCTGGGCATGTCGTTTTCAGCGGAGCTACCCGAAGGGATCCGCTCCCGCTTGCTTCAGGCAGGCTTTGAACTATTTGAACAAGGCTACGATCGACGTTTCTACAACTCAATGTCCAAGCGGCTAATCGATGGAACTGAGATCGGTGCCTTTGACTATCAGTACACCTATAAGTACCCCAGCGGCAGGGGCAAGAGTCGCAGGATTGTCTGGGGCAAGAGTCGCGGCACTCATTTCCAGTCTGTTTTCTGGGCCTATTGCGAAGATCTACGGCTACCTGATTTTCGGCTACATCCGAATATTCCCCTGTTTCATGACATTGCCAAAGCCTTTGGCATGCAAGATATCAACTTTGAGGGCCATCCTAAGTTTTCCCGCAGCTACCTTTTGCGCGGAGAAAATGAGGCCGAGATTCGCCTGCGCTTCCATCCTAGTTTTCTTAGTTTTTTGGAGCAGCATCCTCCTTGTTGCGCTGAGGGATCCGGGCCGCAGCTTATTGTTTGGCGGGACGACCAACAGGTGAGTCCAGAAAAAATGGCAGACTGGCTGCGCTTCGGGGAAGAATGGGTGCAACGACTGCGGCTGCATCGCGTTTAAATCGCCCCTCAAGGCCACTCCCTAGGTATGATGAGGGGAAGAGTTTAAAAAACGTAACGTGTCTTCCTCATTGTCCCAGGCGGTTGTTCTCATTACAGGGGCCACAGGGGGCATTGGCAGCGCCCTGGTGCCTATGTTGGCCCAGGCCGGAGCCCATCTGGTGCTGGCGGCGCGGCGAGAGGATCCCTTGCGCGCGCTGGCGGAGAAAGCGGTGTCGCTGGGGGCTGCCTCTGGGGTGGGGATCCCTACCGATGTAACGGACTATGCCCAGGTGGAGGCCCTTGTCAAGCAGAGCCTACAAAGGCACGGGCGGATCGACGTGTTGATCAACCTGGCAGGAGCCGGGATCCTCAAGCCTGCCCCGCAAATTACCCCTGCCGAACTGGAGCGAATGCTGGCGGTTAACCTCAAGGGCAGCTTCTACACCAGCCAACTGGCGGCCAACGCCATGCGGGAGCAAAAATCCGGCCACATCCTCAACTTCCCCGGCATTTTGGGCCGTCACCCTATGGCCATGGCTGCAGCTTACTGTGCTGCCAAATTTGGTGTGGTCGGCTTTAGCAAGTGCATGGCCGATGAGCTAAAGCGCTTTGGGGTGCGCTTTACCCTGTTTTACTTTGGCGGCATCGACTCACCCTTCTGGGATCCCATCAGCCTTAAGGTGCAGCGGGACAAAATGCTCAGCCCCGCCACGGCTGCCGAGGCCATTCGCTTTGTCCTCACGCTGCCTGCCAATGCCGTGCCCAACGAGGTGGTGCTGCAGCCAGAAAGCCACCAGTTTCTCTAAGGCTCGCCCAGTTCTGGGAATGGGGGGGATCCCGAGCTGCTGAAGTCGGGATCGCCAGCAGGGACTTTCCCAGCCTGGAAAGGGAGGGTTGAGGCGGGCGAGGTCTCCCCGTGGCTAGTTGGAAGGATTGCTTCCATAATTAGGGAGACGTCCAGCCAGGGGCCTGGCCGATGGAGGCCATACGCTCGCTTTTGCAAGAGGAGCCTATCCTCTCGTTTGCTCTACTGCTGGGGGTGATCCTGGTGGTGCCGCTGCTCTTTGAGCGGCTGCACTTGCCGGGGCTGGTGGGCCTTTTGGCGGCGGGGATCGCCCTGGGGCCGCAGGGGCTGAACCTACTGAGCTCAAAGCTGCCGACAGTGCAGTTGCTTTCGGATATCGGCGTGGTCTACCTGCTGTTTGTGGCTGGGCTGGAGATCGACCTGGAGCAATTTCGGCAGACCCGCAACCGCTCCGCCACCTTTGGCGTGTTGACCTTTGCCATCCCCCTAACCGTGGGCACTGCCATTGGGCGGCTATTTGGCTTCGGCTGGAACGCCGCCATCCTGCTGGGATCCCTGTTTGCCTCCCACACTCCCCTGGGCTACCCCATTGTCAGCCGCTATGGCCTGGTGAAAAACGAGGCGGTGCTGGTCACCATCGGCGGCACCATCTTCACCGACATTGCCGCGCTGCTGGTCTTGGCAGTCTGTGTCGGCATCCACGGCGGTGAGTTTTCCCTCTGGAGCTTGGTGCGGCTGCTGGGATCCCTGCTGCTGTATGGGGCTGCGGTCCTGTTTGGGGTGGACTGGCTGGGGCAGCGGTTTTTTCGTGTAACCGGCAGCGAAGAGGGCAACCAATTTTTGTTTGTGCTGCTGGCTCTGTTTGTGGCAGCTCTGGGGGCGCAATGGATTGGGGTAGAGAAGATCATCGGCGCCTTTCTGGCAGGGCTAGCCGTGAACGATGTGCTGCGGGAGGGCTCCGTCAAAGAGAAGATCGTCTTTGTCGGCAGCATCTTGTTCATCCCCGTCTTTTTTGTGGATATAGGGCTGTTGCTCGACCTGCGCGCCTTTCTACAAACCCTCAGCTCCCTTTGGCTGATACTGAGTATCCTGCTGGGGTTGACTCTAAGCAAATACGCTGCCGCCCAACTCTGTCAGTGGCTCTACCACTACACCCCGGCGCAAAAGCTGATGATGTGGTCGCTTTCCTTACCCCAGGTGGCGGCCACCTTGGCAGCAACCCTGGTGGGGTACCGCGTGGGGTTGCTCAATGCAGAGGTGCTCAACAGCGTGGTGGTGTTAATGCTGGTTACGGCCACGCTGGGCCCAATTTTGACCACTCGGGCGGCTACGCAGATGGCCAGGGAGGAGGAACAGGGCCGACTCCCGTCTGGGGCAGGGGTCTCTGTAGCGCCGCCTCCCCAGCCCTACGTGGTCGTGGTGCCCCTGGCCAATCCCGAAACCGAGGAAAACCTGCTGGAGATGGCCTGCCTCCTGGCCAAGCACGAGGGCGGGCGGGTGGTTCCCCTCGCAGTGGCGACCGGCCACCTGCACATGGACTCTCCCTTGCTGCAGGACTCTCTAGAACACGGCGAGGGTCTGCTGCGGCGGGCAGTGGAGTTTTGTCAGGCCTTGGGAGTAGAAGTTACCCCCCTCAGCCGCATCGACAGCCACGTTGCCCAAGGGATCAGCCACGCCAGCCGTGAGCAGAACGCCAGCCTCATCGTCATGGGCTGGAGCGATCCCACCCGCTTGCGGGCCCGCCTCTTCGGCAGTGTCATCAACAGTGTCCTCTGGGCTGCCCATTGCCCGGTTGCCGTGGCGCGCCTGCTCCAGCCCCCTCACAAGCTGCGGCGGATCCTGGTGGCGCTGGAAAACTTTCGCTCGCAGGCGGCTCGGGCAGTGCGCTTAGCCGAGATCTTGGCTGCCGCCAACCAGGGAGAGGTTACCTTGCTCCACATCTGCCTCGCCAGCACCCCCGAAAGCGATCGCCAGTGGCTGGAGGCGCAGCTTTTGTCCCTGGCCCAACAGCCAGACTTGGGCTACCCCGTCCAGGTAAAAGTCTTGGCCAGCGACGAGGTCGTCAAAGCTCTCTTGCAGGAGGCCCAAGGGTTTGACCTGGTGGTGTTGCCCTCTTTTCGGCGGCGTAACCCCAGCGGGAGCCTATCCTTCAGCGACACGACCACTCGCCTCCTAGAACGCCTCACCTGCTCTTTGATCATGATTGGGGAGCCCCTCTGAGGCCTACAGGGATCCCTTCTTTGCCCGACAGCGCAGCTTTCCTTATCACACAGCGGGGCGGCTTGGTAGCCCCGTACTTAAGTGCGGGGCGAAAAAGCCCGTAAGCAACTTTGGTTGCTCATCAGACGTGGTAGCGATAGCTGCTAGCGGGCCTAGAAAGGCTGATGGGTGTGGGGGTGCTGCTTGATGTTGTCGGCATCCCTCACTTCCATTACTGCGTTGAGAATTCGCCGCGGCTCAGCGCTGAAATGGAGCTTGAACACCCCCCTCTCTGGCGTGCAGACCTGGTGCAGGGGGATGTGACAAAATTGGGGCTTGCTGCGGTACGTACGGGCCGCCGCTTGTAGCCGCTCCACAAAACCTTCTCCCAGCACCACCCCTGGCGGGAAAACATCGGCGGGCAAAGTCGGGATCCCGTTATCGACAACTTCTGCGTAAGTAGTGGCGTAGAGAAGGCAGTAAGAAGTGCTGCGGCGCTCTTGGGCGAGGCAATCCAGGGCGGCGGCGGGAACCGGCTCGGCCACCAACACCTCCCTGAGGCGACCGTCCTCATCCCGTTGGAAGCAAGAGGCCACTCCCAGAACTACATAGTCCAGCCCCTGGACGGGGCCTGAGCTGAGGTGAGTTTGCGCCGTATCCGCCATCGCTGCCCCCTCCGCATTGCTGGTTGAACTTTACTTGACCTCAGGTAAGTACCGGGATCCCATGACAAAACCCCTTGTCCTCACCTTAGCAACAACTTCGGGGTTGGACATCGGAGGCTTACTCTGGGGCAAACTCAGCCCGCAGTTGCCTAGGCGTGAACGCCTCCCGACACTCATCTTCGTTGAGTAAACGCAACTTAGATAGAGTACGGGCTTCACGCTTCACAGACTTGTTTGTCCAGAGGTCTCAGCGTGCTGCCACCGTGCGACCCACGGCGGGAAACTCTCCGGAGATTTAACTTGTTCTCCTCAAGTGTAGGACGAACGGCTTTCATCCCGACACTGATTTACTCTTGAGTAAGCACAATTCACAAATACAGTGCGGGGCTTCCCGCCGATTAAGCTAAAACTCCTGCCGCGCTTCTAGGGCACGGGCCAGGGTGACCTCGTCGGCATACTCCAGCTCGGATCCCATGGGCAGGCCAAAGGCCAGACGGGTCATGCGCAGGCCGGGGGCAACCGGCTTCAGGTAATCCTTAACCACGTGCATGGTGACCTCCCCCTCCACGCTGGGGCTGAGGGCAAAGATGAGCTCCTGGGGCTTTTCCCGCGCCACCCGGGCCACCAGCTCGCGGATGCGCAACTGCTCGGCCCCGATCCCGTTCATGGGCGAGATCAGGCCTCCCAAAACGTGGTAAAGGCCCTTGAACTCGCGGGTGCGCTCCATGGCGATGAGATCCTTGACATCGGCCACTACGCACCAGGTGGAGGGATCCCGCTGCGGCGAGCGACAGATCTCGCAGGGATCTTCCGCCGACCAGTTGAAGCAGACGGAGCAGTACTTAACGGTTTGCTTGGCCTCCAGCAGGGCTTTGGCCAGGGCCTCGACCTCGCTAGCGGGCCGGTTAATTAAGTGCAAGGCCAGGCGCTGAGCTGTTTTGGAGCCAATGCCGGGCAACCGCTGCAGCTCCTCGATCAGGCGAGCCAAAGGGCGAGTGTACATAGGAAGCCAGGCTGGCCGGGATCAGCCCAACCCCAACCCCGGCAGGCTAATATTTCCGGTCAGCTCCTCCATGCGTTTGCGCATCGTCTCGGCAGACTGGGTGTAGGCGTTCACCATCGCCGTTAGGAGCAAGTCCTCCACCACATCCACCGGCTCCTGGAGTACTTGGGGATCCAGAGAGACCTTGAGGGGCTCCTGGTTGCCGTTCACCGTCACCTTCACCAGCCCATTGCCGGCCTCGCCGACGATCTCCATTTCTTCCAGCTCTTTTTGCAGTTTTTGGGCACCGTCGCGCACCTCTTGGGCTTTCTTGAGGGCTTCCTGAATTTTGCCGAAGGGACCAAAGCCTCGGGTCATGGGATCCTCTTTCAGACACTGCTGTTCTACTCTACTCCTTTCCTCTCGCCGGTATAAAGTACCCGCCAAGCTGGGAACCCAGGTCAGATCGGCCTTTTTAGCCTGGGGTTAATCCTGACGAATTATCCTCAACAGAGAGGGCAAAAGCTCCCCCTGCCCCTCAGCGTCCTCTGCCTGGAGGTGTCATGGCTCAACTGTTGCAGGATCCGCAGTCGCTAGCCGCCCAGCCCAGCCCCGTGGGCCAAAAGTCTTCTCCCTTGTCCTGGCGGCGCTGGATCCCGGAGCGCTGGTATGTCCACCTGGGCCTGTGGCTGGCCTGTTTGGCGTTGGGGTTTCCGGTGTTGTATGCCCTGATCGTGAGCACCCAAAACAACGCCGAGGTGTTTCGCTATCAATTGACCTTTGGCTCTTCGTTTGCCTTTAACTGGCAGCAGGTGATGGTGGCGCGTCACCTAGGCCATTACATGGTCAACAGCGCCATCGTGGCGACGGCCATCACAGTGGGCAAGACGGTTTTGTCGCTGTTGGCGGGGCTGGCCTTTGTCTACTTTCGCTTTCCAGGCAAGGGGCTGGCCTTTGGCTTTGTGCTCATGACCTTGATGATGCCCACAGAAATCTTGATCATCGCCCTGCTGAGGCTAGTTACCAACTTGGGCTGGGGATCCACCTACTACGCTTTGATCGTGCCTTTTCTGGCCAGCGCCACGGCTACATTTTTGTTTCGCCAACATTTTTCCAACATCCCGCGCGAGCTGGCGGAGGCAGCCCAACTGGACGGGGCAAACCCCTTGCAGTTTCTCACCCAAGTGCTGATCCCCCTGAGCTGGAACGCCATCGGGGCCCAGGCGGTGATTCACTTCGTCTACGCTTGGAATATGTACCTGTGGCCCCGCTTGATCGTGCAAGGCCGGGAGCGACAGGTGGTGCAGGTGGGGCTGCAATCTCTACTCAACTTGGATAGCTCCGCCTCCTATGGCCCCATGATGCTGGGGGCGATCATCGCCAGCATTCCGCCGCTGGTGGTGTTTATTGCCCTGCAAAAGCCTTTCATGAGCGGCCTAGCCCTCAGCCGCGACAAGTAAACTGTCCCCAACTCATGCCCAGAGATCTGCGCCGTTTTATTGCCCTGCTGGAGTCCCGTGGCCAGCTTCGCCGCGTCGCCGCGGAGGTGGATCCCGATTTGGAAATTGCCGAGATCGCCGATCGCCTTTTGGCTTGCGGGGGGCCGGCGCTGCTGTTTGAGCGGGTGAAGGGATCCTCGATGCCGCTGCTGATCAACGTTTTGGGCACGGTGGAGCGCATCTGCTGGGCGCTGGGGATGGAGGAGCCGCGGGAGCTAGAGGAGCTGGGGAAAAAGTTGGCCTTGCTCTACCAGCCGCGCCCGCCAAAAAATTTTGCCCAGGCGGTGGAGCTGGGGCAGGCGCTGTTCAGCGTCTTCAAGGCTAGGCCCAGCCGGGATCTGCTCCCCCCCTGTCAGCAGGTGGTGCTGCTGGGTGAGGCGGTGGATCTCACCCAACTGCCCCTGCTGCGGGTCTATCCTGGCGATGCCGGACGGGTGCTGACCTTGGGGCTGATGGTTACCAAAGACCCGGAAAACGGCATCCCCAACGTGGGGGTGTACCGCCTGCAGCTGCAAAGCCGCAACACCATGACGGTGCAGTGGCTGTCGGTGCGGGGGGCGACGCGGCACCTGCGCAAGGCGGCAGCCCTGGGTCGGAAGCTGGAAGTGGCGGTGGCCATCGGGGTGGATCCCGCCGTGATCCTGGCAGCAGCCACGCCCCTGCCGGTGGATCTCTCGGAGTGGCTGTTTGCCGGTCTCTATGCCGGGGAAGGACTGCCGCTAGCCCGCTGCAAGACGGTGGATTTGGAGGTGCCGGCCCACGCGGAGATTGTCCTGGAGGGCACCATCACGCCGGGGGAGGTGGCCCCCGACGGCCCCGCCGGGGATCACATTGGCTACTACGGCCCTCGCAACGAGCAGGCTCCCCTCATTCGCTTCCACTGCCTCACCCACCGCCGGGATCCCCTCTACCTCACCACCTTCAGCGGCAAGCCCCCCAAGGAAAACGACATGATGGCGCTGGCCCTGAACCGCATTTACACCCCCATCCTCAGGCAGCAGGTGCCGGAGATTGTGGACTTCTTTTTGCCCATGGAGGCCCTGGGCTACAAGGCGGCGATTTTGTCCATCGACAAGGCCTACCCCGGCCAAGCGCGGCGGGCGGCCCTGGCTTTTTGGAGCGCCCTGCCCCAATTTAGCTACACCAAGTTTGTCATCGTGGTGGACAAGGACATCAACGTGCGGGATCCGCGGCAGGTGCTCTGGTGCCTGTGTTCGCGGGTGGATCCGCAGCGGGATGTGTTTATTCTGCCGGACAACCCCTTTGACGCCCTGGACTTTGCCACCGAAAAGCGGGGCCTGGGGGGCAAGATGGGGATCGACGCCACCACCAAGATCCCGCCGGAAACGGACACCCCTTGGCGGCAGCCCCTGGCTCCGGATCCGGAAGTGGCCCGCCGGGTGGATCGCCGCTGGGCCGAGTACGGTCTGGCGGATCTCAAGCTGCAGCCGGCGGATCCGCGCCTGTTTGGCTACGAGTTCTAGGGAGGGCTAAGAGGCTGGCAGGTGCAACAGGCACTCTCTTGGGTGGTGCTGATCCTGAGCTATGTCGGGCTGGGGCTGGGATCCCTGCCCCGGTTGCGCATGAACCGGGCCACGATTGCCCTGGTGGGATCCGCTTTGCTCATTGCCCTGGGAACGGTGCCGCTGCCGCAGGCCTGGGCAGCCATCGACCCAACCACAATTGTCTTTCTCCTCAGCATGATGGTGGTGAACGCCAGCTTGTCTCAGGGCGGCGCCTTCCAGTTGGCTTTGCTGGGCCTAATTCGGGTTAGCCGCAGCCCCTTCGGGCTTTTGCTTATGCTGGTGTTTGGCAGTGGGCTGCTCTCGGCCTTTCTCCTCAACGATACCCTGGCGCTGGTGTTTACCCCCCTCACGCTGCAGGTAACCACTGTGCTGGGGCTGAACCCCATTCCCTATCTCTTGGGCTTGGCGGCAGCCACCAACCTAGGGTCTGTAGCCACCCTGAGCGGCAACCCGCAGAACATCCTCATCGGCTCCTTCTCCGGGATTGGCTACCTGGAGTTTGCCGCCCAGATGACCCCGATTGCCGTGGTGGGGCTGCTGCTGGAGGTGGGGCTGCTGTGGCTCTACTACCCCGAGGTGCGCTCGCTGCAGCCCTTCATCCATCAGGCGCCTTGGACGCCGCTGCGCCTCTACCCACCCCTGTTGCGCAAGAGCGTAGCCATTACAGTGGCGCTGTTTGGGGCCTTTGTGGCCGGCTTGCCCCTAGCCGAGTCGGCCCTGCTGGCAGCAGCCCTCTTGTTGATTACCCGCCGGCTGAAGCCGGAGCGGTTTTTGGGGCAGGTGGACTGGAATCTGTTGGTGATGTTCTCTGGGCTGTTTATCCTGACACGGGCAACCCGAGAGCTGCTGGCCGGCTGGGGACCCAGCCTAGGGCCCTGGGCGGAGCAGGTGGCGGGATCCCCGTTGGCGCTGCTGGCTGCTGTTGCCCTCCTGTCCAACCTCATCTCCAACGTGCCGGCAGTGCTGCTGCTGCAGTCGCTGCTCCCGCTGCAGGGGACGACTGCCTGGCTACTCCTAGCTGCCGGCTCCACCTTGGCGGGCAATCTGACCTTGTTTGGGGCAGTGGCCAATTTGATTACCGTTGAGGCGGCAGCCAGAAAGGGGTATGTGTTGACCTTTGGGGAGCACCTGCGCTTTGGTCTGCCCCTAACGCTGCTGACTTTGGGCTTCAGTGGCCTGTGGCTGGGCCGGCCTTGAGCCTGTGATTTCCAACAAGAGGGACTAGAGAAATGCCTATGGCGTGGCGAGGGCAGCCAAAAGCTCATCTGCCAACAACACTGCCGTGTAGACCAAAGCCTGTCGCTGCTCAGGCGAGAGATCGCCAATGGCGGTTTGGGGATTGCTGAGCATGCCCTGCAACACCCTGATGGCCACGTATTCCCGTTTGGAGACGCCAGGGCTAGAGATGGTGGGGTTATCCAGGGAGAACTTCTGGTGGTGCTCGAAAGGAAAGGCGTATTCAGAAGCTACCGGCATGGCTTCACTCCAAACCTGCACTCTACGCTGCGCTTGGCCTATTTTCGCATTGTCCCTTGCGGGGAAGCTCCAAAAAGCGAGGGCTCAAAAGAGACACTACGCCCTTCCGGAGGTTTATGCGAATCCATCGCGTCAGCGGGACGGCGTCCTTTGGCAACGGCTTGCCACTTCACCCCTGCCTGCTACTGCGCGGCCTGTGGCAGATGGTTTGAAGGCAAGAAGCGGGTGCGCCACCTCTTCAACGATGCGGGAGTGGTTCTCGGCCCGCTTTGCCCGGCTTGCTTCGCGCTGCCCCCGGCACAGTTGCCTGAACCGCGTGCGGATCCCGGCTCCAAAGAGCATGGCTATCGCCTGGAGCAGGTGGCTAGAGAGCCCTCCATTCGTCACCCTGTGGCTCCGGCAGTGGCAGCAGCGTTAGCGACAGAATTGGGCATTCCCAAAAAGATGCAGGAAAATCAGGAGAAGTTGAGCCGGAATCCAAACCCGCCGGCTTGCCATTTCGTTTGCTGAGGAATCCCGATGCACGACCTGGACAGTTTGCCAGAGCCAGTAGCCGACGCCCTAATCAAAAGCCTGCTCACGGATGTGGAACGGCTGATCAACCAGCACGGCCTGTCAGAGGTTTTGGTGGGGTTGGCCATGTATTGCAATGTGCAGTTCAAGGCCAAGTTCAATAAACCCAACCGCACTGAGAAAGATGAGGAGCTGGGATTTTATTTCCGCGACGCTGCCAAAGCCCTAGAGGTAGCAGCCAGCCTCACCTACCGCACCATTGACCGCTCCCGGCCCAGCCAGCCCACCCAACCCAACGCTTAGATGGTAGGGATCCCGCCCTTACCCCTCTCCCTGAGGCAGCCCAAGCGCTCCGCGCCGCTAACGCGACCACCCCCAACCCCTCTCCCTGAGGGAGAGGGGAGTTGGCAAGTGATCTAGGGTGGCAAGGGATCCCCCTGGGTTTTTATGCTGGTGGGCGACAGTTGCAGGGAGGCCGAGCGTGAAAATTGTCTGGGAACGCAGCATTTACGGGGGCAATGGCCGCGTGCCCTGCATTATCTGCGGCGGATGGGCCACCCCGATCCAGAAAAAGGGGCAGCAGGTGCTGCTGGCGGTGGTCTACAACGACCGCGGCCAAATCTATGGCGAGATCTGCCGCAGTTGCCTCAGCCTGGGGGCTAAGGGCATCAAAGAGTATCTACGGGAGCGGATTGCCCGCCTGCGTAGACAACTGCAAGACCTGGAGGAGCTGGAGCGGGGAGAGGTGCAACTGCCCACCTTGGAGCAGGAGCTGAGCGCTTACCTGGATTGAGGACTACCCTTTCTGCCGCTCAATCGGGATCTTCAGCCAACGGCTCAGCTCCGAGGCCAACCATTCTAGCTCTGGCTCTTGCAGATTCTTTAGCTCGTACTTGCGGTTGCCCGCCCAAATGTTCAACTGTGGGCATACCTCTTCCAGGGTCCCAGAATATTGTCGTCGGGTATAACCCGGGATCAGCTCCAGCCGGTCAATGTAGCATCGCCGACTAGGGGGAACTGGATGAAAACGCAGGCCAAGCAATTCGTAGGCTAAGCTGATCCGTTCTTTGTCGATATACAGGTAAGCCTTGCCGAATAAGCTGTAGAGGGTCAGGAGCACCAACCACCCCACCTCCCCGAAGAGCACACAGGCCAGCATGAGCAGAAAAAAACTAACCTCCATAGCCTCCTCATCTGTCCCGACCGTGGAGGCGGCAATACAAAGAGCGTAGTAGCCAAGCGCAATGACGGCAACGACGAGAGGCAAACAAACCAAGCCGAGAAGTCGTTTGGCCGGGATCACCACCTCAAAGGTCTGTTCGGACTTGTGCAGTTGAATCCGGCTGCCCGCCGGCCGTCGAGGGGGAACCGCGGCTGCTGTCGAAGGAACCGGCAGTGGGCGGCGATCCAACTGCTCCAGCGCCTCCAGGGCCTGCCGGGCAGAAGTGGGACGGTTCGCCACCAAGGGCTCTGTCAGCCAGCGCAGCCAGTCGCGAAAGGCCGGGCTCAGTTGCACCGCTGGCTCGAACCCAATCCGGGATCCCACCTGCGGCAAGTCCGCCGGATGCTGGCCTGTCAGCAGGTGAATCAGCGTGGCGCCTAGGCTGTAGAGATCGGAGGCAGGCACAGTTCTGCCGCCAAATTGCTCTAGGGGCATGTAGCCGTAGCTCCCCACCACGGTGTAGGATCCCTGCTCCCGCGGCGCAGCCGCCTGCACCGAGCCAAAATCCACCAGGTACACCTGCCCGTCGGCTGCCAACAGAATGTTGCTGGGCTTGAGATCCCGGTGGATGACCGGCGGGTGGAGCTCATGGAGGTAAATGAGGATGCGCAGCAGCTTTTGCGCTAGGTCGCGCACCTCCGGCTCGGCAAAACGCCGCCCTCGCTCCATCCACTCCTGCAGCGAGGGGGCGTCGATGTAGCTTTGCACCAGCGCCAGGCCGCGCCCCCCTTTCAGGGCAATTTCAAAGCAATCGCGGTACTGGGGAATGGCCGGGTGGGAGAGAGTTTGCAGGATCTGGGCTTCTCGCTCAAACAGCTTCAGGTCGGCCCAGTTGAAATCCGGCCCGAATAGGATTAGCTTGATGACAACCGGTTCTGAGGTGAGGAGATCCCGCGCTAGGTAGGTGTGTCTACCGCTACGCTTGCTCAGCCGCCGCTCGAGTTGATACCGCTGCCGCCAAACTGGACGCTCTGAAGCCATCTCTCCTCGCTCAAGCACCCCGTTTGCTCAGCTCCATAGTAGCTCTAGGACAGGGATCCCCTCGGGGTCAGAAATTTGTTCTGGGAGACAGAATCAATGGGATTCCTGGAAAGCCTATCCAACAGCTTTCCCAAAACGGGCAGGATATGCTGGCGAGGGATCCCTGGTTCTCTACCGAGTCTCCCCTGGCCCCTCCGCCTGTTTCCCCACCTACTACCAGGGCTTTCTCCCCAAGCCAGCCTGGGGGAGATCAAAGCCGCTTACCGTCGGCGGGTGCGCGAGATTCACCCAGCTCGTCTGCCTGCCGACTTCCCCGAAGGGTTGCAGCAATTGGCCCAGCGAGATACCACGTCCCTCAGCAATAGCCAGCAACGCTGAGTCTACATCTCAGCCTCCTCCCCCAGCCCTCCCCCTTGCCAAAGCCGGCTGTGACCTCTGCTGCTTGGCTTGCTCTCTTGAGTGCCGGCTTGAGTGGGGCTGCTCTCTGTTTGGCAAGTTTGGCCCCTTGGAATGCCCTCAGCCCGGCACAAGGTTTGGATGTCGCTGGCAAAACGGTTGTTGTTGGCACCTCTCAGTTTCTCGGCAATGCGGATCCTTCTCTGGCAGCCTCCTCTGTCCCCCCAGACATCCGACACGGGCAACGCCCTAGAAGGTTCTCGGCCCCAGTTGCCCCTTCTGCTGGTCTCCTTTCTCCCTCCTAGCGGCCAGCCCAACTCGCATGCTATCGGCCAACGGCAGCAAAGAACGCCGGCAAGCCGTGCGCTGGGTGCCCTAGCCAGGCAGGACTCTGGCCCGCAGGCGGGAGGAAAAGACCTCGTAAATAACCGTCAAAGGCTGGCCCCGGTGTAACAGGAGATAGTGCCTAGCCCAAAAAGGACCGGGGCAGTTGAGAAGCCGGGCAATGGGCTCGGCTTCGCCGTAGTAGAGCCGCCGCAACTCGCGAAAGGTCTCCAGTTTTTCTTGGATTAGGTTTTGACCAATGGGCAGATTGGGATGGGGCAAGTATCGAGCCAGATGGTCGGAGTTCCACCAAGAGGTGGCATAGAGCAAGGGCTGCTGAGAGGTTGCTCCACACAGCCAAACCCGCCGCCGCATCAAGGGGGATCCCAGCCGTGCCAAATCCTTGGCCAGCCGTTGCATGGACTGGGGGGCGGCCCTCTGCTCCGCCGGCAAATCGACCCGGCCCGTGTCGAGCAGATGGGCCTGAATCGGCTCTTGGGTCAAGGCAGCCAGGTTGCGGGTGGTCAAGCCATCCCCCAAGAGCAGCAGGCGCAACACGGGATCCACCTGCACCAACTCAGGCTGTAGCGGGTCTACCTCCCCCTGCCAATGCAGTTGCAGGGGCCACCAATCGCCTTGGCCAGAGGAGACGTTAGAACAGAGAGCAGCGCTCCAAGGGGATCCCGCGGCGTCGGCCTGGTAGGTCAGTGGAGAAGGGGAAAGTTCCAAGGCGGAGGTTCGGTTGTTAAGTTCTGTATCGCTCCTTAGTCTAACCCACCCCCTGCTGCAGCTCTAGGGGCTTGCCTAGCTGGTGCCCGGCTGGATCAGCAGCCGTACCACCCAGGGGACGACCACGATGACGCTGATCAGGCGGGCCAGATGCATGACCACCACTGTGCTGGTTTGGGCTCCCATGTCCAGGGCAATCAAGCTCATATCGGAAATGCCCCCTGGCGCCGTGCCCAAGATGGCCGTGAGGCGCTCGATGCCCAACCAACGGGAGATCAAATACCCCGACAAAACTCCCGTGCCCACCGCAATCACCGTACAGAGCAGGGCCGGTCGCCACAGATCCTTCAGGGCAAAGAAGGTCTCAGCAGTGAGCTTGCTGCCCAAAAGGATGCCCAGCACCACCTGCATGACAAAGCGGATCCCGGCTGGGGGAGTGGGGATCGGGATCGCCCCCCAAACATTGACCAAACCCACTGCTACCATCGAGCCCACCAAGGCTCCTGCCGGCAGCCTCAGCTTGACTGCAATCAGGGCACCTGCCAACCCGATCAACACCGTCCAGAGATAGTTCATCATTGCGGCTTGGCCTCGCGGCAAGGGGATCTCTGCAAAGCAGGGCTTGGCCCACCTTTTCCACGACATTCGGCGCAAATGCCGTAGAAGTCCAGCACATGGTACTCGATCACAAATTGGTAGCGGCTGGCAAGCTGCTCCTCCAGATCTTCCACCGGGCAATCCGGCAGAGGCACCACCCGCCGACATTCGGTGCAGATCAGGTGATGGCGGTTGTGGCCGTTGCTGGGCAGAACCTGATAGTAGGTTTGCTGATCCCCCAAGTTGACCGCCTGCAGCTTGCCCTCATTGCGCAGAGCATCCAAAACTCGGTAAACCGTGGCCAGACCCACCGTGTGGTTGGCATTGCGTAACTCCAAAAAGATCTCTTGCGCCGAAAGGGGCTGTGAGCGCTGCTCTAGCAGCTCCAGAATTAATTTCTGGTTGCGGGTCTGGCGGGAAGAAGACATGATCCTTTTGTCTGGGTCATTCTTTGGGGTCAACGCTCAGAGTCTGCCTCGGCTTTCATGCGCTCTAGGGTCTGGTGCATCTGGTCGAACATTTGGGTTAGGGAGAGCCCAAACCCCCCAAGCTGGGTTTGCAGTTGTTTGATGGTCATCTGAGCCATAAAGTCGTCGGAGAGCTCCAGCCGCTTCATGAAAATGCGCTGGCGCTCCAGCAATTCTTCCATTCGCTCAATGAAGATTTTTTTGCCTTCCCGGTCGAATTGGCCGTAGCGCTCGCCAAGTCGCATCAGGTTTTGGAAGTCCTGAAACAGTTGCTTGGCTTCTTCTTGGACGATCTCCGAGTCGAAAAAACTCATGGCCTTCGGTTTGCTCTGCATAAACTGTATTGGGTATACCTATCCTATCCGATCGGGCTGGGGGGCGCAGTCCCTGCCGTTTTCCGGCCAGTACGGGATCCCGCCCTTCGCTTGGGTGGAGAATGGAGTTTGGGCCTGTCTGCCCCGCTCTCTGCTATGTTCCCCTTTCCTGGTGTGAAGGCTTACACGCAGCCGGCTTTAGCCCGGCAGTGGTGCCAACGGGTGCAGGGATCCCGACCGCTGTTTTTGGCCTGCCTGGGGTTTACGGAAACGGCTCTTGTTCCAGGCATCTCTGCTGCTGGCGCCACGCCCTCCTTGCGGCGCTACACGGCCCTTGCCGATGGAGAGGTGCTGCTGGGGGGCTATTCTCACCGCTTGCCCACCTCTCCCGATGGCTATCCTTCACCGGTGGTGATCAGCCGCGCCGTCCTGAGGGAGTTGGGGATCCCCTGTCGCGTGTTCGACTGTGGTTTGCCGGAGCCGCTGCCGGGGGCAGAAACGGTAAGCGCCAGGGGGATGGCCCGCTGCTTGAGCACAGGGCAGGCTTTATCTCTGGAACAGGTGGGATCCCTGTGGCAGGAGGGGTACGAGCGGGGATCCCGGCTGGAGTCGAGCTACTGCGTCATCGGCGAATGTGTGGCAGGGGGCACCACCACGGCACTGGCGGTGTTGCTGGGGCTGGGCTGGCAAGCAGAGGGCATGGTCAACAGCAGCCACCCGGTCTGTAACCACGCCCAAAAGCTGGCCTTGGCGCGGCAAGGTCTGGCCCATCTCTCGCCCAACGCTACAGCGCCAGAGGTGGTGGCCGCTGTGGGGGATCCGATGCAGCCCTTTGTGGCCGGACTGGCGATGGCGGCAGCCCAGCGGGGGCCGGTGCTGCTGGCGGGCGGCACCCAGATGCTGGCGGTGCTGGCCCTGATGCGGCGCTGGGGGGAAGAGCAAGGGATCCCTTGGCCCCCAGAGAACGTAGTGGTAGGCACCACCCGCTGGGTGGCCGAGGATCCCTCCGGCAATACGGTGGCCTTGGCCGAGTTGCTGGGAACTGCCCCCCTTTTGGCTACCCAACTGAGCTTTGCCCAGAGCCGCTACGCCCCCTTACAGGCTTACGAGCGAGGCTATGTCAAGGAGGGGGTGGGGGCGGGTGGGCTGGCCATTGCCAGCAGCCTATATGCCGGCTGGGGCCAGGCAGAGCTGTTGGCCGCCGTTGAGCGCAGCTACGAGCAACTTGTGCTTCAGGCCGGCTCCAGGGGGGCCATCGTCAGGCCCTCCCGCAGCAACTGTTGATGGTAGAGCTCCGCTTGCTCTTGCGGGCCGACCCAGACGACCGCTTGCCCTTCGGCATCCACCTGCACGGTTAGTTGTCGCGCCAAGGGCAGGGTCATGCCGGGGATGTACTTGAGCAGGCATTCGGTAACGTGCTGAAAGGTGTTGAAATCGTCATCCAAGACGATCACCTTGAAGTGGGGGTAGGGCTGACGAACCCGGGTTCTCGACGGAGACGACTGCTGAGCCAGTCGAGTGGGAGCTTCCGTGGTCATAGCAGCAGAACTCAAGACAACATCCCGTAACTTTAATGCCTCAGATTTGATTCAGCTTTCTCAACAGCCAAAAATAGGCCGCTGTTGATTCTGAGTCTATTCTAGTTCCTAGTCTAGTTA
>NZ_JANSIY010000002.1:0-2883 GCF_047462295.1 Synechococcus sp. H60.3
TTGAGCTGGGGATCCCGCTGGCGAATCCGCTCCAGACAGGCGGCCACCACTGCCTGGGCGCTCACGGATCCCTGGCGGACGGCCCTGGCAATCGCGAACCCGTCGGCGCTGCCGAGAAGAGGGGGATCCGGGGTCATGGCTGGGGGTTGAAGGTAGGATCTGGCTCAACCGTCGGTGGCAGCGGAAACTCCAGTACCTGTTGAGCAAGGGGCAAAAAGCGGGCGAAGTTTGCGATCACCCCCGCTCGATGGTCGGGATGCAGGGGCAGTTGCAGCAGTTGGGCCATCGAGTCGACGTAGGTTTCGGGATCCCAGGGTTGCATCGATTCAAGGGGTCGGCTGGGGAAAAGGTACCACAGGCCAGCTTGCCAAAACCAGCAGAAAGTTACCCAAGGCAGAATCCAAAGACAAGACCGTCCTTGGTTAAGGGGTGGCCGTCGACGCTGTGCTACCTGGCGGGGGCCAAAGGCGTTCGCGGGGCAAGACAGGGCGAGTCACGGCCTGCCGCTCCCATTCCTCTAGATTGAGGCGACGACCGGCAGAACTGGGGGCACTGGCCTGCAGGCGCTTGCGGAACAGGCGCAACTGCTGTTGCTCGGCGGCGGGAGAAACACGCTGGGCAAAGAGGGGATGCAAGAGCTTCTCTTCCTGCTCAAACTGGGCCCGCAACTGCCGATAAAAGTGAAGGGCAGCAGAGGGATCCAACTGCTGCGGCTCACGCTCCGCCTGGTGCAAAAAGCGGGTCAGCTCCGGGATCTGATCCCGCAACTGTTGCTCCAGCCCATTGACCTGGCTGCTGAGCTGGGGATCCGCTGCCAGAGCCGTCCTGAGCAGCGGGTAGAGGACATGGCGCTCCAATTGAATGTGGCGGGAGAGGCGCTGCCGCAACCTTTGCACCCAGAGACGCCGCTGCTCCAGATCCAACTCCGAGGCCCGAGAGAGACGAGCCAAGAACTGCAGGATAACCCGGTGCTGTTCGGCACAAAGGGCAACCAGTGTAGACATAGCAGTTCCCTGGAGAAAAAGCTTTATCTTAGCTTAACTTTGTCAAGAGACAGCAGCGTGCGTAAGGGTACGGGACTGGTGCAGGTGTCTTGGCTACACCCCGACAGCAACCCCGGCAAAAGCTGCCCTCCGGTTGCTAGGCTTGCACAAGCCAGCGGCGTTTCCAGGCGGAAGTGGGCTCAAGGGGTGAGGTTTGCTGTTCCTGCTGGCGCTGCAGCCGAATCTGGGCTCTGTCTCCCTGCAAGGTGGGATCCCGGTAGGGCACAGCGGCGCGGGTTTTCAGGTGCTCCCGCTCCATGGGGGAGAGGGGCGGCAGGTGATCCGGTTGGGGTGAGGCCACCGTGCCCGGCCAAGGGCGACCCACCGGCGGCGTCGAGCCAATGAAAAGCCCCGCCTCCAGCAAGGCTGCTCGCACCGCCGCCGCACAGGAATAGGTGGCCAGGATCCCGCCGGGGCGCATTCGCGCCGCCACTGCCCGCAAAAAGTCCACCGTCCACAGCTCCGGGCAGACGGAAGGGGAGAAGGGATCCAAAAACACCGCATCCGCCCATCCCAGCGGCACCTGCAACAGAGTTTGGCGGGCATCTCCCCACAGCAGCGTTCCGCGCCAGCGCGGCGATTGCCAGGATCCCTCGTTGATAAAGTGTTGCCACTCCTGGCTAAAGCTCCAAGTGGATCCCACCCCCACCTGCCAGGCCTGGCGGGGCACCTGCGGGGAGCGCTCTAGGCCAATGACTTCTACAGGGCAGTCGGGCCGCACCTGCCAGATTGTCTCCAAGGCCAGGCCAGAGTTGTAGCCAAGGCCAAAGCAAATATCCAAAAGGCAAATAGGATCCTCCGGATCCCGCTCCAACGGCAGCCGATCCAGCCGGCAAGGGCGGACGAACTTCTCCAGCGCCTCCTGAGCGGCGCCGCTGACGTTGTGAAAAGCCTGCCCAAACTCCTGGGAGAAAAAGGTCAGGGATCCATCCCCTGTGGTCAACACCTGCCACTGGGTTTCTGCGGTCATGGCTACTGCAAGTTTCTATTTCCAGCTTGGCGATTCTTTGATAGCTTGAGAACGTTAAGATGAGTTTCGCAGCTCACCGGCAGGGCTTGTAGATTCGGCTCTGGCCATCCCTAGCTAGGGGGGTACCTCAGCGGCTATGTCTTTACTGGATTGGTTTGCCGAGCGGCGCAAACAGACTTCTCTCAACTTGACAGGCAGCAGCCCCTTCGACAAAGAGCGGCAAGTGCGAGAGATTGCCGACGGCCTCTGGCAGAAGTGTCCAGCTTGCGACGCTCTCACCTACAGCAAAGATCTGCAGCAGAACTGGCAGGTTTGTCCAAGCTGTGGCTACCACCATCGCATCACAGCCCCGCAGCGGCTGGAGCAGCTTTTGGATCCCGGCTCCTGGCAGCCCCTCGACGAGCACCTGGCCCCCACCGATCCGCTGCACTTTTTCGACCAAAAGCCCTACGCCGAGCGCCTGGCCGCCTACCAGGAGCGCACCCAGCTCAAGGATGCCGTCCTGACCGGGTTAGGCACTCTGGAAGGGATCCCGGTGGCGATGGGCGTGATGGATTTTCGCTTTATGGGCGGCAGCATGGGCTCGGTCGTAGGCGAGAAGATTACCCGTCTCACTGAACGCGCCACCTGCGATCACCTACCCCTGATCCTTTTTTCGGCCTCTGGGGGAGCCCGCATGCAGGAAGGGATCCTCAGCCTGATGCAGATGGCCAAAACGGCAGCCGCTCTGCAAAGGCACCGCGAAGCCGGCCAGTTGTTTATCTCCGTGCTTACCCATCCCACCTATGGGGGGGTGACCGCCAGCTTTGCCATGCTGGGAGACTTGATCCTGGCCGAACCCGGCGCCCAGATAGGGTTTGCCGGGCCCAA
>NZ_JANSIY010000002.1:2983-26923 GCF_047462295.1 Synechococcus sp. H60.3
TGCAGAAGAGGGATTTTCTGCCGAGGGGGTCATAGCAGCAACCGATGGTGCTAAGGTGGGGCATGAGGTCTTGACTGGAAGCAATGGATTTTAAGCTACGCATCCGTACCGCCGAAACTCCGCAAGGGCAACAACTGGCGATTGTGCCGTTGGAAGGTCGCTTTGACGCCAAGGTCGCTTCCGAAGTGCGGCAGTTGCTGCAGCAGGTTTTGGATTTTGGTTACCACAACCTGTTGATCGACATGTCGGCGGTTACTTTTATGGATAGCTCCGGCCTGGGGGTGCTGATCTCGGCCTTGCGCAAGTGCCGGACTGCCGGCGGCAACCTCAGCCTCTGTTGCGTTCCGGAAAGCGTCGCCCTCGTCCTCAGCCTCACCTCGATGGAGAAGGTCTTGACCTGTTTTGACGACCTGGAGACGGCCATCGCCAACTTCTCCAACGCTTCCTCTGCTCGCTAGGCCGACATTTTGAGTTGCTGCGATGCCCTGCCTACGCCTCTGACTTTGTTCCCAGGATCTGTTGAGGATGCTCAGCCATGACCCAAGCTGGCCTCGATACCTTTCAGCTCCTTTACCAGCACCACCGTGGCCCCAGCTTTTGCGAGCGCATGCTGGCTACTGCTCCTGGCCGCTTCAATGAGACCTTTTGGCAGTTTTGGCAGCAGCATGTTGAGCCCTGCTTGCCCGCTGCGCCCTGCCTGCTGGATTTGGGAACGGGGCCGGGGTATGTCCTCCGGCAGTGGGCCCAGCGCTACCCCGGCGGACATTTCATTGGCGTAGATCTAATGCCCTACATGTTGGAGCGGGCAGCGGCAGACTTGAAAGGCGTCCCTGGCCTTCAACTGCTGCAGGCCGATCTCCACGATCCCCATTTGCCCCTGCCAGATTGCAGCGTTGACGCGGCTCAGGCGGTGGTGGTGATCCACGAGATGGTGCAGCCGGTGCGCCTGTTGCAAGCGGTGCGGCGTCTGCTCAAGCCAGGGGGGCGGTTTTTGCTGGTGGACTGGGTGCGCGCCCCACTTAGCCTCTACTTCGATGCGGCCACAGAAGCCCAACTGTTTCAGATGGAAACATCCCTAGACACCTTGGTGGATCAGTTTACCCACTTCTACGAGCACAACCGCTTCAGCGCTGAGGACTTGGCCTGGCTGTTGGAGAAGGTTGGCTTGAGAGTGGTGGCGCAAGAGCTCTACGGGCAAAATCGCTTTGTGCGCCTTGTGGCGGAAAAGCCCTAGAGGACTTCAGGGATCCGCCGCTCGGCCTGCACCTGGGCAAACACCTGCACCTCGGTGCTCATTTTGCGCAGTTGGCGGGCCAACTTAATGGCCTTGTCGCGGGGGAGAGGGGGGCTCACCACCGCCGGCAGGCAGCGCAACAGCGGCTTCAGGGCCGTCTTGGGCAGCCGCGCATAAAACGCCAAGGTGGAGAGGATCTCGTCTTCAAAGTAGGGGTTGCGGTATTCCAAAAGCCGCACTTGATAGAGTTCCGGCGGCAGAGGGCGTCCCTGGGCCAGGCGAATCAGGGATCCCACCGTCCCCATCACGTATAGACGATCCCCCCGCTTCAACAGGGTCTCGCCCTCTTTCTGCCAGATCTTGGGAAAAACACAGGGCCGGCCCGGTCGGGAGTGATGCAGCAAGATCGCCAGGTCGTAATCCTGGGCCAGTTGCCGTAGGGATAGCCCCAGGTAAGGGTCATGGGCCGAGACCTCCAGCAACGTCACCAGCAGCGTTTCCCCGTCCCAAGTCAAGGTGCCGTAAACGGATCCCACCAACGCTGCCGTAGCAAAAGCCCGCGCCCCCAGGGCCGTGGTGCTGTAGCTGGTTCCCAGCGTCTGCAGATGCCGCTGCATCCGCGCCGCCAGCTCAGGATCCGTGACCCGCAAAATGGTGCGGATCCCAGGTTGCAGGCTGTGGGCGGTCAGGGCGGTCTCGAGGTTGGTGAGATCGTCAGGCGTCGTGCAGATCAAAGAGCGGCTGCTTTGGATGCGAGCCTGTTGCAGCGTGCTGGCCAAGGCGTAGTTGCCCCGGATCACCACCGCCCCCTCCCGTTCCGTCGCCGCCAGCAGGGGATTGTCGCTGTCGGGCTCCACAACCACCACCTCATAGCCCATTTGCCGCAACAACTGTAGCACCAAGTAGCTCAGCCGTCCCAACCCCGCGATCACCACGTGATCCGCTTTGGGCATACGGGCGGCCCGGCCCAAGCCAAAGCGGCTGCTCACCAACTTGTCGGTCACCAATCCGTAGATCAACCCCACTAGGGCAGCCCCCACCAAGGTCATGACCACCGCCACCACCTTCACCCCTAGAGGGGTCTCCGCCTGCTGAAAAGCCTCGATGTCCCCATACCCCCCCGTCAACACCACGATGGTCAGCAACAGCCCGTCAACCACGGATTTGCCGATAGCTCTAAAGTTAAGGATCCCCAGCACCAGCATGGCTCCCAAGGTGAAGGTGAGGGTGCGCACGATGGGCTTGATCTGCAGCAGTCCCTGCAGGCTTCTGCGCAGCCAAGATAGGAGCTGCCTGAACGAGTTGCCTCGCTGTTGTTGTCGTTTGTCTTGCACCTGTCCGCTGGCCCAGCGTTGTGCCCGCGAAGAGCCGCGCCGCCCGTTGCGCTCCAACAGGTGCAGATAGGATCTGGGGTCGCAGATCACCAAAATGCGATCCCCCTCCAGCAGCTCTGCCTCGTGGTCGAAATCGTCGAAAACCCGAGACTCGGAAAAGTCGGACAGCCCGTCCACCGGGTAGTGAAACAGCACCCGCGCCCGAAAGGTTTCCTCCAGTTCCGAGAGGGGCATGTGCAGCAGACGGGAGTTGTAGCCGATGGTCAGCTCCACCACGTTCCAGAGGGTGGTCTCTTGGGGAGCGCCAAAATAAAGCGGATTCGCCAGCTCCGGCGGCAGCGTGGCCGGCTGAGCCTCTAACTGGGGCAACTCGAAGTAGCCGACAAATTCGTCCGAGACAGCTTTCAGAGCAAAGGCCGGCGCAGCCAAGGCAGCCACCGACAGGGAAAAATGCTGCGGCAAAATCGAGTCCAGGTAGCGGGCAAGGCCGGTGTTAAACAGACGAGAGACAATGCGCACCTGCGGGTTGAGATCCCGAATCAAGAGAGCCAGCTCGAAGTTGGCTTGGTCGTTGTCCTCCACAAGCAATGCCACCTTGATCCGCTCGATCCCAGCCCGGCGCAACACCTCCGGCTGATGGGGATCCCCCTCTAGGTATTGCCACTGCTCTTTTAATAAAGAAGGCCGCGGGCCGGGAGCCACCACTACCGCGCGCTGTCCAAAGTCTTCCAGAATCTGCAGCGTCAACGCTGCCAGGTCGTTGTAGCCACAGACCAGGATGAAAACACCCGGATCCCGGCCATTGTCCTGCAGTTGCTCATCCAGCCATTGATGAGAAAGGGATCCCACCATACTCCACCACCTACCCTGCTCCCTTTATACCCAAGGCAGGTCTAGAACCCCGCCCTACCCAAAATATTCCGGTAAGGGATCCCCTTGCCCGGCCAGCCGCGATGAGAAGCGACCTTGGCTCTTGTTTCCAGCGAGAGTTGGCGGATCTTGGGCCAAACGGTTCAAAGATGAGAACGACTCCCAACAGCTTGACTCGGTACTTAGGATCCTCTATCATTGCCCCAGCGCCAAGTTCTTGAGTAAAAATCTCAATAAGCTTGGCCTAGAGAAGGGTCAAAAGGCCGGCATTTGAGGGAACTGCCCTGATTTCAGGGAGGGGGTTTTCAAGTGCTTTCTCGGGTAAAGGCATTGCTGACTGGGTCAATGCAGCAGCCTTTCTTGAAGTGTTTTTGAGTTTAGGAGTTGGGTATGCGCTTATCGCGACGGCAATTGGTCAGCGGAGCCGCGCTGGGCTCTGTAGCCTTGGCGGCAGGCTTGCTGGGGCGTCCGGCCCGCGGCGCCAACCGGGAGGTGAACCTCTACACCTCTCGGCACTACAGCACTGATGAGGAATTGTACGAACTTTTCAAACAGAAAACGGGCATTACCGTCAATTGGGTGCAGGGCAACGCCGATGAGATTGCCCAACGTATCCGCAGCGAGGGAGCCAACAGCCCTGCTGATATCTTCATGACGGTGGATGTGGCCCGGCTGTGGCGCGCCCAGAACGAAGGCCTGTTTCAGCCCATTCAGTCCGAGACGCTCTCTAAGAACATCCCGGAATCGCTGCGGGATCCGGAAGGCTACTGGTTTGGCCTAACCAAGCGGGCGCGGGTGATCATGTACAACAAAGACAAGGTGGATCCCAAGGAGCTCTCCACCTACGAAGATCTGGCCAACCCCAAGTGGCGAGGTAAGGTGCTTACCCGCTCCTCCAGCAATGTGTACAGCCAATCTCTGACGGCTTCCATTATCCTGGCGCACGGGATCCCAGAAACCGAACAGTGGGCCCGCGGCTTGGTGGCCAACTTTGCCCGCCCGCCGGAAGGGGGAGACATTGATCAAATCAAAGCCGTGGCCGCTGGCGTGGGGGATGTGGCCCTAGCCAACACCTACTACCTGGCGCGTTTGATCAAATCCGACAATCCCGAAGATCGCGCCGTAGCGGAGAAAATCGGCGTCTTCTTTCCCAACCAACAGGATCGCGGCACCCACGTCAACATCAGCGGCGCCGGAATTTTGAAAACAGCTCCCAACAAAGAGGCCGCCATCCAGTTCCTGGAGTTCCTCTCCGGCCCAGAGGCGCAGGCCATCTTTGCCCAGAGCAACAACGAATACCCGGTGCTGCCGGGGGCGGAGATCGACTCGGTGGTGGCCAGCCTTGGCACCTTCAAGGAAGACACGATCAACGCCGCCAGCATTGGCCGCGTTACCCCCGATGCTCTAAAAGTGATGGATCGGGCCGGTTGGCGATGAAAAGCGCCGGGGCTGCCAAGAGCTTTCTTCTTGGCTCCCCGGTTGCAGCCCCAAAGCAGGATCAAGTCCCAAGTTTGAGTCTTGAGACTTAGCTTCTTTGTTTTTTCCTAAGATTTGCCTGACAATTGGGAAACAGTACGGTGAAGAAAAAGTTTTTGCCAGCTCTCAGGGATTTCAATTGCAATTGATGGAAAAGTTAGCTTGGCTAAGTCTGGGTAAACACTTTGACCATTCTCTCAAGAGAGCTTGGACGCGCTGGTTCAGCGATTGGACGTTGCTGACCTTAGCCCTGACGGGCTTAATTTTGATTCCCACTCTGACGGTTCTCCTCAGCCTTTTTGCTGATGAGCGGCAGGTTTGGGAGCACTTGACCGACACGGTCTTGGGGCTGTACGTGCGCAACAGCCTGCTGATGATGGTGGGGGTGGCGCTGGGAGTCATCCTGGTGGGCAGCGGCACTGCCTGGCTGGTGACAATGTGCGAATTCTGGGGGCGGGCCTGGCTAGAGTGGATGCTGGTGTTGCCCCTGGCGACTCCTACTTATGTGTTGGCCTACGCTTACACTGACTTTTTGCAAGTAACCGGCGGCTTCCAGACCTGGCTGCGGCGGGTTACCGGCTGGGGGATCGGCGACTACTGGTTCCCCAACATTCGCTCCTTGTGGGGGGCGATCCTGCTGCTCGTCCTCACTCTCTACCCCTATGTGTATCTCTCGGCACGGCTGGCCTTCCAGGAACAGTCGGTGGCCTGTTTGGAGGTGAGCCGCTCCTTGGGCTACGGACCCTGGGCCAGCTTTTTCCGGGTGGCCTTGCCCTTGGCCCGGCCGGGGATCGTGGCCGGCTGTCTGCTGGCTTTGATGGAGACCCTGAACGATTTCGGCACCGTCAGCTATTTTGGGGTCGATACCTTTACTACCGGCATCTACCGCACCTGGACAGCTCTGGGCAATCCTGTGGCAGCAGCTCAGCTTTCAGCGCTGCTTTTGCTGTTGGTGTTGCTACTGATGGCCCTGGAGCAGTTTTCCCGCCGGCGGGCGCGCTACTATCGCCAAGGATTCAAGCCAAACCCAAGTCGTTATCCCTTGCACGGGATCCGGGGGGTGGGAGCGTGGCTGGCCTGTGGGATCCCGATTGGGCTGGGCTTCGTTATCCCTGCCCTGATCCTGCTCCATATGACCCTGCGCCAGGGGGAGTTGGGCCGCCGCTTTTGGAGCTATGCCCAGAACAGCTTCCTCCTGGCCACGCTCACAGCAGTGATTGCCGTTTCGGTGGCGGTGGTGGTGCTGTACGGTTTGCGGCTACAGCGGGCCTGGGGCCTGCGGCTGGCGGTGCGGCTATCTTCCCTGGGCTACGCGCTACCGGGCGTGGTGATTGCAGTAGGAGTTCTGATTCCCCTGGGGCAACTGGATCAACTGCTGAGCTACTTGCGGCAGGCGCTCTTTCAACAGCCGCCCGGTCTGGTAATCAGCGGCACTATTTTAGCGTTGGTGTTTGGCTATCTGGTGCGCTTTTTGGCGGTGGCTCTGTCCACCGTCGAGGCGACGCTAGCGCGCATTCCTCCCAGTCTGGATGAGGCAGCCCGCAGCTTGGGGCAGGGATCCCTGGGCACCCTGTGGCGGGTGCACCTGCCCCTGATGGGAGGCGGGATCCTGGGAGCGATGCTGCTGGTGTTTGTAGATGTGATGAAGGAGCTGCCGGCCACGATGGTGTTGCGGCCCTTTAACTTCGATACCTTGGCCGTCCACACCTACCGCATGGCTGCCGACGAACGCCTGGCCGAGGCCGGCGCCCCCGCCTTGGCGATTGTCCTGGTGGGGATTTTGCCGGTGATCCTGCTCAACGCCCAGATAGCCCAGCGACGCAATCTAGGCTCCTCAAATAAAACGTCTCCCTACGTCCTTCCCTAACTCCCCTCTCCCAGAGGGAGAGGGGTTGGGGGTGAGGGTGGGAGAGAAGTTCATAGGGCCTCAGCTCCGGCAACTACCTCCAGGATCTCCTGGGTGATAGCCGCCTGCCGAGCTTTGTTGTAGGCAAGGCCCAGTGTGCGGATGAGTTCGCTGGCGTTGTCGCTGGCATTGTTCATGGCCGTCATGCGGGCCGCCAACTCGCTGGCCGCTGCTTCCTGCAAAGCCCGCAGGAGTTGATTGTTCATGTACAAGGGCAGGAGCGCATCCAAAATCTGCACCGGATCCTGCTCGAAGATCATGTCTGGCGGCGGGGCTGAGACAGGAGCAACGATCTTGCTGCGCTCGACCGTGAACTCTCCCCCCCGCACCAGCAGGTTAAAAATCTCGTCGTCGCGGGCAGCCAGGCGCGTGGGATCCAGAGGTAGCAGCGATTGCACCACCGGACGGGAGCTAATCAGCGAGACAAAGCGGGTGTAGATCAGCTCCACCTTGTCTACTTTCTCGGACAGGAAAGCGGAGAGGAGCTGATCCCCTATTTGCGCAGCTTCCGCCGCCGTAGGAATCTGCGACAAGTTCACGTAGGTCTTGGCAATGGGAGCGGAGCGGCGCTGAAAATACTGCACCACCTTGCGGCCCACCAGGTAAAGCTGCACTTGCAGCCCCGTCTGCTGCAGCTCGCGCACCCGCTCCTCGGTGCGCTTGATAACGTTGGCATTGTAAGCACCGCACAGGCCCCGATCCCCAGCCACCACCAACAGGCCCACCGTTTCAATGGGCCGCTGCTTCAGCAGAGGCAACTCGACATTTTCCAGCCGCAACCGCGTTTGCAGCCGATAGAAAACCTGGGCTAGGCGGTCGGCAAAGGGACGGGTGGCCATCACCTGCTCCTGGGCCCGTCGCACCCGCGCTGCCGCCACCAGGCGCATGGCCTCTGTAATCTTGCGGGTATTTTTCACCGCCTTGATGCGATCGCGAATCCGCTTTAGGTTTGCCATAACCGATCCCCTCTGCTGTGGTTACTGGATGGGGATCCCCAAAGCAGGGATCCCCGGCAACTAAGCCGCCTTGGCCAGGAAGCTCTGTTTGAACTCCGTGATGGCGGTTTTCAAGATCTCTTCCGCCTCTTCAGTGAGTTGCTTTGTGGAGAGGACGATCTCGCCATACTTGGGATGGGTGGTGCCCAAGTAGGACAGCAGGCCCTGCTTGAAGCTGGAGACTTTCTCCACCGGAATGTCGTCCAAATACCCCCGCGTCCCGGCGTAGATAATCGCCACCTGCTGATCCAAAGACAGGGGCGAATATTGCGGCTGCTTGAGGATCTCCTGCAGCCGTTGGCCGCGGGCCAATTGCTTCTGGGTGGCCTCGTCCAGATCAGAGGCAAATTGGGCAAAGGCTTCCAGATCCCGATATTGCGCCAGTTCCACCTTGATCGAGCCAGCCACTTTCTTCATCGCCTTGGTCTGGGCCGCCGAGCCGACGCGGCTGACAGAGATGCCAACGTTGATGGCGGGGCGAATACCGGCGTTGAACAGATCCGACTCCAAGAAGATCTGCCCATCGGTGATGGAGATAACGTTGGTGGGAATATAGGCCGACACGTCGTTGGCCTGGGTTTCCACAATCGGCAGCGCCGTCATGGATCCCTCGCCCAGCCGGCTGTTCAGCTTGGCCGCCCGCTCCAGCAACCGCGAGTGCAGATAGAATACATCCCCTGGGTAGGCTTCCCGACCGGGCGGACGCCGCAACAGCAGCGACATCTGCCGGTAGGCCACCGCCTGCTTGGAGAGGTCGTCGTAGACCACCAAAGTGTGCTTACCCTGGTACATAAAGTACTCGGCAATGGTGGCGCCACAATAGGGGGCCAACCACTGCAGCGGTGCCGGGCTGTCAGCGCCGGCAGCCACCACAATGCTGTAGTCCATTGCCCCTCGCTCGGTTAGAACGCCCACCACCTGGGCGATGGTGCTCTGCTTCTGGCCAATGGCTACGTAGATGCAGATCACATCCTGCCCTTTCTGGTTCAGGATCGTGTCCACGGCAACGGTGGTCTTGCCGGTTTGGCGGTCGCCGATGATCAGCTCCCGCTGCCCCCGCCCGATGGGGATTAGAGCGTCAATGGCGGTGATGCCGGTTTGCAGGGGCTCGTACACGGAGCGGCGATCGATAATGCCGGGGGCCGGGGACTCAATGAGGCGCGTCTCGGTGCAGTGAATCGGCCCTTTGCCGTCGATGGGGTTGCACAGGGGATCCACCACGCGGCCCAGCAGGGCTTCGCCCACCGGGATGCTGGCAATTCTGCCCGTGGCTTTGACGGTGGATCCCTCTTGGATGTTGCGCCCGGAGCCAATCAGCACCGCGCCGACGTTGTCTTCCTCCAGGTTGAGGGCAATGCCCACAGTGCCATCTTCGAACTCCAGCAGCTCGCTGGCCATCACCTTCTCCAGGCCGTAGATGCGGGCAATGCCGTCTCCCACCTGCAGGACGGTACCGACATTGGAGATCTGCATCTCCTGGTTATACTGTTCGATCTGCTGCTTGATGATGGTACTGATCTCGTCTGGGCGAATCGTAGGCATAGCAGTCCTCTCAACGGAATAGGAAGAGATCCAAAATTATTAAGGAAAACGCTGGGCCAATTTAGGCCAACTGCAGCGCCAGCCGACGCAACTGGCCGCGCAAGCTGAGGTCGATCACCTGGGAGCCGATCTTGATGATCACCCCACCCAGCAGTGTGGGATCTTGGGCAATCTGGAGCTCCACACCCCTGGCCTGCGTGAAGTCTCTTACCCGCTCGCGGATCGACTGCTGTTGCGCTTCCGTCAGGGGTACCGCCGTGGTCACCTCGGCCAGGACGATATTTTGGAGCTTCCGCTGCAGCTCCAAGAACCGCCGGCAGACGGCCTCGAGGAACATGATACGGCGACGGTCGCTCAACAGCTTAAGAGCATTCAGCAGCAGGGGGTGGATCTGGTCGGCAAACACCTGCTGCAGCAGGTTTTTCTTGGCTTCCGCCTTGATCAGGGGGCTGGCGAGGAATTGGCCCAGCTCCGGGGTGGCCTGCAGAACCGCGGCCATGAAACGGATGTCGGCCTCAAAGGTATCCATTAGCCCCTGAGCAGAGGCAAGAGAAACCAGGGCTTCGGCGTAGGGATCGACCGCCTTGGCGGCCATGGTGCGGCTGATCATGCTTTTCCCTTCCTCCTCCTTAGCGGGCAATCATCTGGATCCCTTGTTCAATCAGGCGCTGGTGAACCTGCTCGTTGAGGTGCTGCGGCAGCTCCTGCTCCACCTTGCGCAGGGCTTGGCGCACGATCTGGCGGCGCAGCTCCTGGACAATTTGCTCTTGTTCGGCAGAGAGATCCCTTTCGGCGTTGGCGCGCAGCCGCTCGATCTCCCGCTCCGCCTGCTGCAACAGCTCCTGCCGGCGGGCTTCCGCGTTGGCCTCCGCCTGTTTGCGAATGCGCTCCGCCTCCTGCTGAGCCTGCGCCAGCTTTTGTTGTTCCTCCGCCAGCCTCTCGATCGCCTCCTGCTTGCGCTGCTCCGCCTGGCGCAGCTCCTCGAGGATACCTTCTCGCCGCTTGGCCAGAGCTTCCCCCACCACCCGGCGCCCCAAAATGTACAGCAAGGTGAGGATAATGGCGATGTTGATTAAGTTGCTTTCCAGAATCGCATCCAGGATCCCCTTTTCTGCAGAACCCTCAGTGGCTTCCGTAACCGGCTCGGCCACGGCCAAAAGCCAAGCGGGCACCAGGCTCCACACCAGCATCACGCGCTACTCCCAAGGAATGTTCAACCGGCTACTTAACGGGCGCTGCCCAACAGCTTCTCGGTGATCTGGGCAGCAATGGTATCTACTTGCTGCTGCAATTGTTGGAGGGCCGCCTG
The DNA here is from genome assembly GCF_047462295.1 of Synechococcus sp. H60.3. Classification (NCBI taxonomy): domain Bacteria; kingdom Bacillati; phylum Cyanobacteriota; class Cyanophyceae; order Synechococcales; family Synechococcaceae; genus Synechococcus; species Synechococcus sp. H60.3. The sequence goes on from NZ_JANSIY010000002.1 coordinate 13,650, forward strand.
TTTCTCTTGCTCGATCTGCAGCCGCGCCGCTTCCAGCTTGGCTTGCATCTCCGCCTGTGCCGCCGCTAGCTTCTCCGCACGGATGCGGGCTGCAGCCGCTTCCGCCTCGGCGATCACCTGCTGCGCCTGTAGGCGGGCCTTGCCGATCTCAGCCTCGTACTGGCGGGTCAGAGCCATCGCCTTGTCCAACCGCTCCTGGGCCTCCGCCTGGGTGGCGCGGATGTAGTCGTTGCGGCTGTCGATGACCCGAGTAACCGGCTCGTAGAAGAGGGAGTTGAGCACGGCCACCAGCAGCAAAAATTGGACGGCAATGATGGGCAAGGTGGCATCCAGATCGAAGAGGCCATTTTTCTCAGCCACTTCGACGGCCAACAGGGTTGAACAGATCATGGGCTCCACCACCAGAAACGGGATCTGAGATCGAGCAAGAAAGGGGGCAAGACCCCAGCTCTCGGCCTGGGCCGCCCCCAGAAGGCATTAAGCGAAGGGGTTGGCGAACAAGAGCACCAGCGCCACCACCAGGCCATAAATGGTCAGCGCTTCCATGAAGGCCAGGCTAACCAACAGGTTGCCGCGGATTTTGTCTTCTGCTTCCGGCTGACGGGCCAGCCCTTCCATAGCGGCGGCGGCAGCATTCCCCTGGCCCAGCCCCGGGCCCAGGGATCCCAGGCCAATCGCCAGAGCAGCAGACAACACAGAAGCAGCAGAGGTTAACGGATCCATAGTGAGATGCTCCTTGTCAGTACAAAACAAATTGTTGGCAACAGCGCCTTTTGACTTTGAGGTGATCTGGCCTGAGTAGCCGAACCGATCGCCTCTTTGTCGGTGGCCTCTCGGCCCCAACAAACCTTACCAGAGAAGGGCTCCCTTGCGACGACCCATTGGAGAGATTTTGAGAGCTGGGCCCTGAACTCGGCGGTTGGCCCAACTCCTGGGTCAATCGTGGTGATCCCCTCCCCCGTGACCTTCCAGCGCCTCTCCAATGTAAGCGGCTGAGAGGGTGGAGAAGATCAAAGCCTGAATGGCCCCCGTAAATAGAAATAGGATCATCACCGGCACTGGGATCAACAACGGCACCAGCAACACCAACACCGCGATCACCAGCTCCTCTGCCAAGATGTTGCCGAACAGACGGAAGCTCAGCGAGAGAGGCTTGGTGAAATCTTCTAGGACATTGATGGGCAACAGAACTGGCGTGGGCTCGATGTACTTCTTAAAGTAAGCCAGCCCACGCTTGCTAATGCCGGCTACAAAATACATGACACTGGTGAGCAGCGCTAAGCCGGCGGTGGTGTTGATGTCGTTGGTGGGAGAGGCCAGCTCTCCTTCCGGCAGGGGAATTAGCTTCCAGGGGAAGAGGTTGCCCATCCAGTTGGAGACAAAGATGAACAAGAACAAGGTGCCAACATAGGGCACCCAGGGCCGGAAGTTTTTCTCACCAATCTGGGCACGGGCAATGCTTTGGACAAACTCCAGGGTGTACTCGATAAAGTTTTGCAGACCAGCGGGCTCCCGCTGCAGTTGACGAGTCCCCAACAGCACCACGGTCAAGATCAGGGCGATGGCAATCCAACTGGCAATCAAAACTTGCCCGTGAACGGTGAATTTGCCCAGGTGCCAATAGAGGTGATGGCCGACCTCAAGTTCTGCTAGCAGAGGAGGAGAGGAGAAGAACAGATTCATGAGCATCACACAGAAGAAGACGAACGGGTCAAGGTCTGAACAAGATAAATCAGCAGGGTGACCTTATAGGTCATGAACCCCAAGAAAATGGGCAAAACCTGCAAAGACTTCACCTGGGTGGCCAGGACGATCAACCCGACAAACAAAGCCAAGCGCGTCACGCCCAGCCGGCTGCGACTTTTGCCCAGTTCCGCGACGCCGCGGCCCAGCATGCGCAGATAGACTACGCCAACGATTGCCCCCAGCAAATAGTTGGCAGCCACCGCCAGTGAGTAAACCAAAGCCACCCCCACCGCAATGGCTAGGCTCACCCCCAGGGTGACCAGCGCCAACCATAGCTGCAGCGCTTCATAGCTCCTGCCTGCCGTGGTCGCCTTCTCCCCCAAACCCGCTTTGCCCGGGGCAAGCGACGGCTGCGACGCACTCTGGCAGTCCAGACCCGCCTTCTGCTGGGGCGGAGACGGCGCCTCCTCTAGGGGCGGCAAAGGCTTGGGCTTCCACGGGGTCGCCTTCCAACGGGCAGGACTGTGGGAGAGGAGTCGGGAAGAACGTGCCATGGGATTGAGGTCATCACCTCTGAGGAGCTGGCCTTAACCCAAAATAACACGACTAAGTAACAATACTTAACGAGTTGGGCCGGGCCAGGACGGGATGGAACCTTGCAACTATCGCCTCGAAAGACAACTAGCCCTTCGACAGACGGAGATGTTCCTTTAAGAATCTACCACCTTCACGGATTGACAACGGCAAAAATGGAAAACTTTCTGAAAGCCCTCGGATGTAAAGTTTTGCCTGGGGTGGCCGAGAAGCTGCAATGTTCTGTTACCTCCTGTTGTTTTGAGGTGGATCCCGCCGACCCTGCCGCTCTATATACTATGGGGCAGTGAGAACAAAGGGCGAGGACGATCCCCGTGAGTTGGCTGGTCAAGGCAATCTGGGTGGACTACAGCTTGGCCGTGGCGCTGACGGTGCTGCTGCCGTTGGCTCTCCTAATTTGGGCTTTTGCGGTGGGGTTACGTCCTCTGATTCAGCTCTTGATCGTTTACTGGCGGGTGTCCAGCCTCTTGGCGGTGACGGTGTATTTGATGATTGGTGGCCTGCCCATCAGCTTCTTGAGCGGGGCGATGGCGCGGCTCTTGATCCCGGTCTGCCTGTGGTTCTGGCAGGATTGGAGCACTGCTCTCAGGCAGTCGAGAAGCTGGGCGGCACGAGCTTTTTTGCTCTGGCGGTGGGCTGTAACCGGTTACATGGGGGCCGGGATCCTCTTTTCGGGAGCCTTCGTGCCTTGTGCCTTCCGGGCTTCTCTGTCGTCAGAGTGTCGAGCTTGGTTTGAGCCGCCGCTGGGGTTTCGAGAGATTTTCCATCCCAATGTGCCGCCGGAGCTGCTGGGGAGCGTGGGGGCTTGGGGCTTGGTGGCCTACCTGCTCTACAGCGTTTACTTTGTCTGGCGGCTGCGGCCCGGTGCAGACAAGGGGGAGCTGGCATGAGTGCTCTGCCCTGGCCGCTGGCTTTGGAGCGCTACAGCCAGGCTCATCCCCAGGAGGTGCTGCGGGTGGAGGTAGAAAGCGAGGGAGAAGCTGATTTGGTGCTAATCTACCGCGGCTACAGCAGCTCCCTGCGGCGGGCCACGCCCCCCGATCCGGAAGTGGCGGTGATCCCCCCCCAGGCTCGCTTTTTGCAGCTGGAGCGCCTGAGCGCCCCTTATCACCCTGAGCGCTCGCAGGTTTTGGCCCTCTACCGCAACTGGGAGGAGCTGAAGGCTTGGCTGGCCCAGGCAGGGATCCCAGTGGCCGAGTGAGCAATTCCTGGTCTCAGCGCCCTACTGGACTGGGCTGGCGCTGCAGGATGGTGTATTCTGCCGGCTGCAGAAGAGATTGCCCTGTCATCTCTGGCGGCTGAGGTAGGCCTAGGATCTCGAGCAGGGTGGGGCCGACATCGGCCAGGGTGCCGCCAGAGCGCAGCTTGACATCGCCACCGCGACCAGGGATCTTGCGCTTTTCCCCCTCCACCAGAATGCAGGGCACGGGGTTGGTGGTGTGGGCGGTCCAGGGGTTGCCCTGCTCGTCCCACATCAGCTCCGCATTCCCGTGATCCGCCAAGATTAAGGTGGTACCCCCCGCATCCGCCACCGCCGCCAGCAGACGGCCCAGGCAGCGATCCACCGTCTCCAGCGCCCGCACGGTGGCCTCGAAGTTGCCGGTGTGGCCCACCATGTCGGGGTTGGCGTAGTTGAGTACCACGAGGCTGTATTCGCGGCGGGCGATAGCTTCTATTGCCTTGTCGGTCACCTCCACCGCCGACATCTCCGGCGCTTGGTCATAGGTGGCCACCAGCGGGCTTGGCACCAAGATGCGATCTTCGCCGGGAAAGGGCTGCTCGATACCGCCGTTGAAGAAGTAGGTGACGTGGGCGTACTTTTCCGTCTCGGCAATGCGCAACTGCTTGAGGCCGGCCTCGCTCACCACTTGGCCCAGCAGGTGATCCAGGTTCTGGGGCTTAAAGAGCACCTGCACCGGCAAGGTCGGATCGTATTGCGTCATGGTGATGAAGGCGAGATCCGGAATCAGACGGCGCTGGAAACCGGAAAAGTCGGGGCAGACGAAGGCTTGGGTAAGCTGGCGGGCGCGATCCGGGCGGAAGTTGAAGAAGATGACTGCATCTCCCGGCTGCACCGCCCCCGGAGCCAGGCGAGTGGGTGGGATGAACTCGTCCGTGAGATCCTGGGCATAGAAAGCTTCCATCACCTCGGCGGCACTACGGCCACAGCCAGGGCCATCTTCTGTCATGATCTCGTAGGCTTTTTGGGTGCGCTCCCAACGGCGATCCCGATCCATGGCGTAGTAGCGGCCGCTCAGGGTGGCAATGACGCCATTGCCCAGCCATTGCAGCTCTTTTTCCAGGGCGGCCAGAACCCTGGCCCCGTCGCGAGGCAAGGTATCGCGGCCATCGGTGATGGCGTGGACATAGGCAGGGATCCGCGCCTGGGCCGCTAGTTTCAGCAAGCCGTAGAGATGGTCGATGTGGGAGTGAACCCCCCCCTCAGAGCAGAGACCAATGAAATGAAAACGGCCCCCCTGCTCCTTGAGCCGATGACAAACCTCCACCAAGAGGGGTTCCTGGAAGAGGGATCCCGTCTCGATGGCGTCGCTGATACGCACCAACTCCTGCGGCACCACCCGCCCCGCCCCGAGGGTCAGGTGTCCCACTTCTGAGTTGCCCATTTGCCCTGACGGCAGGCCCACGGCTCGCCCCGAAGCTTGCAGCAGAGTATGGGGGTAGGTAGCCCATAGGCTATCCACAACAGGGGTTCGGGCGGCCAGGACAGCGTTGCCATCAGGGGCCTCGCGATAACCCCAGCCATCCAGGATTACCAGAACCACAGGTGCCACCGATTGTGCATCCATGAAATGGCCTCTCGTTTTTTAAGACATAATACCAGCCCCGGCAACGCGGAAAAGCCTTCGGGTGACTTGAGTCACTCACCAATGTTTATGATGTTGTAATCTTAAAATCGATAGGCAGGCTGCCATAAGTATTTATACATATCTGCACAGACATCTATACAGATAAAACGTGGTCAGCCGCGGGGGCTGGGCTGCAAACGTCTGCGCAGGGATCCGGCGCGGCGCTTGGCAATGGCATTCTTTGGATCCAGTTTCAGCACCGTCTCGTAGGCCTCTAGGCCGGGGCCGTAGAGATTTTTCTTCTCGTAGGCATGGGCCAGGTTGTTCCAAGCGGTCACATAGCCGGGATCCGCTGCTACTGCGTCTTTGTAGTAGCGGATGGCCAGGTCGTACTGCCCCTGGCTGAAGTAGGCAAAGCCAAGGGCGTTGCAGACAGGGGGAATGTTCTCCCCGGCCACCTCTAGAGCTTTTTTGAGCTGGAGGATGGCCTGGTCGTAGAGGCGCTTCTGCAGATAGACGCTGCCCAGCTCATAGTGCTCCTGTGGGGATCCCTTGCCTTTGCTCAGGCGGGGCTGCAGCTCGCGGATGACTTTTTCCTGGGCCCGCACCCGCAGCACCTCACGCAGGACGAAGTAGCCCACCACGCTGAGGATACTGGTCAAAGCCACCAAGTAAAGGAGGGGAGCGTTGACGCCCATTTTGCCTATCCCGCTTGCCTTAGATTTGCCTCGCCAGCGTTACGCCTGCAGGTGAGCCTCGATGAACCAGAGATCTTTGTCGATCTGGCGCGAGATCTCGGTAAACAGGTCGGCGGTATCGGCATCCCCCAGCTCGGTGGTGCGGTCGATGTTGCGGCGGACAGCAGCCGCATACTGGCCGTAGCGGGCCGCCAAAGCCTGCAGGTGAGCCCGACCTTCCTCAGCCGTTAGGTCGTATTCAGGCAAGCTCGAGGTTTGGGCGACGATGCGAGCGGTACCGCGGGCAATGCCCCCCAAAGCCGTAACCCGCTCCGCCAGCATGTCTACGTAGTTCTCCAGGGTGCCGGCAAAGGTGTCGAACATCTCGTGCAGGGCGATGAAGTTCATGCCTTTGACGTTCCAATGGGCCTGCTTCACCTGGGTTTTCAGATCCAGCGTGTCGGCCAAGGACTGGTTGAGCAACTCCACCAGTTGCGCACGGGTCTCGGCCGGCAAGTCGATCTGGGTGGAGTAGAGACGGGTTTTTGCGGCGGTAACCATAGCCAACCTCCCAAGTTGTGTTTCCATTATCCGGGATCCGCTGCGGCCCTCGGCCTGCCGATTCCCGACTGAGCCCATACTAACACAAACTCAGAGTGAGTATGAGTTAGTAAGCACTTACTTGCCAATGCAGAAGCGGCTGAAGATCTGATCCAGCACCGCTTCGGAGATCTCCTCGCCGGTGATTTGGCCAAGGGCGTGCAGGGCGCTCCGCAGGTCGATGCTCCAGAAATCGAGGGGGAGCTGCGCCTGCATAGCCTGGATCACCTGTTCCAGGCTGGCTTGGGCCTGGCGGAGAGCGGCGGCCTGGCGCTGGTTAAGGCTCACCTCCAGGTTGGGCTGGGGCCGCCCCTGGGTAACAAGCTGCTCCAAGGCCTCTTCCAGCTCCGGGATCCCTTGGCCTTGGGCGGCAACGGCAGCGACACGGTAAGAGATCTCGGCGGGGAGGGGGATCCCGTCGGGGCGGGCGAGGTCGGTTTTGTTGATGACCAAGATGAGGGGGCGGTGGCGAATGGACTCGTAGATGGCGGCGTCGGCGTCCGTCCAGCCGGCTTGGGCGTCGATGACCAGCAGCAGCACATCGGCAGCTTGGGCTAGGCGTTGGGAACGCTCCACCCCCAGACGTTCCACGGGATCGTCGGTGGCGCGAATGCCGGCAGTATCCAAAAGCTGGACGGGGATCCCTCTCACCACCAACTGGGATTCCACCACGTCGCGGGTGGTGCCGGGCAGGTCGGTGACGATGGCGCGGTCTTGGCCCGACCAGGCGTTGAGCAGGCTGGACTTGCCGACATTGGGCCGCCCGACGATGGCCACCTTCACGCCGGTGCGCAGCAGTTGCCCCCGCTCGACGGTAGCCAGCAGGGCCTGCATCTGGGCCTGGATGGCTTGCAGCCGGGCCTGCCAAGCCGGGACATTCAGAGGGGGCAGATCCTCTTCAAAGTCGATGCGCGCCTCGATCTCGGCCAATAAGCCCAGCAGCTCCTGGCGCAGGGCGCGGATGGACTGTCCCAATTTGCCCTGCAGCCCCGCCAGCGCCATCTGGGCTGCCTGGGGGGAGCGGGCCGCCACCAGATCGGCCACACTTTCGGCCTGGGTGAGGTCGATGCGTCCGTTCAAGAAAGCGCGCAGGCTGAACTCCCCCGGCTGCGCCAGCCGTGCCCCCTGGCGCAGGCACTGCTGCAGCGTGGCCTGAACCACCATGATGCCGCCGTGACAATGCAGCTCCACCACGTCCTCGCGGGTATAGGAGCGGGGGGCCTGCATCCAGACGGCTAGGGCCTCGTCCAACCGCTGGCCCTTCTCATCGTGGATCCAGCCGTAGAGGAGGCGATGGCTCTCCCAGGTAGCGTTGCGGCGGGCGGGGGTAAAGATGGCCTGGGCAATGGCCAAAGCCCGCGAGCCGGAAAGGCGTACAATGCCAATGCTGCCCTGCTCGGGCACCACAGCGGTGGCAATGGCAGCAATGGTGTCGGCCAGGGGTGCAGTTAGATCCATATGTAACAAGGAATGCGCTATGCCTTGGTTCCCTGGAGGTGGCAGGTGGTACCTAGGCAGGATCCCGGCCTTCAACTCGAAAGAAGCTGTAAAAAACTGTGCTCTCCCGCCGAGGTCAGGGTAGCTTGGCAGTGGCGACCTGCACGCTTCCTAAACTATGAAGCCGTTACGCACGTTTAAGGTTACTCCCTACCTGCCGGCTGCTCTGGAAAGTCTGCGCTTGCTGGCCTATAACCTGCATTTTAGTTGGAACGTGGAAACCCGCAGCCTGTTCCGGCGCATGGATCCGGATCTGTGGGATGCCTGTGGCCACAACCCGGTGGCTTTGTTGGGGCAGATCCGGCAGGAGCGGCTGGACGAGCTGGCGGAGGATCCCGGCTTTTTGGCCCAGTTGGAACGGGCCAGCCAACAGCTCCAGAGCTACCTGCAGGAAGACACCTGGTACCGCAAGTATCGCTCGGCCCAAGCGGTGGAAGGGGAGTGCTACGCCTATTTTTCAGCCGAGTTTGGGCTGGCCGATTGTTTGCCCATCTACTCAGGGGGCCTGGGGGTTTTGGCCGGGGATCACCTCAAGGCAGCCAGCGACCTAGGCCTGCCGCTAGTGGGCGTGGGCCTGCTCTACCAAAAGGGATATTTTCGCCAGTACCTCAACCCCGACGGCTGGCAGCAGGAGCGCTACCCTGTGAACGATTTCTTCAACATGCCCCTGGAGCTGCAGCGGGATGCGGAGGGCCGCGAGATTCGCATTGAGGTGGACTACCCCAAGCGCAAGGTGTTTGCCCGCATCTGGAAGGCGATGGTGGGGCGGGTGCCTCTGTATCTTTTGGACACCAACATCGAGCCCAACAGCCAGTACGACCAAGACATCACCGATGAGCTGTACGGCGGCGACCAGGACGTGCGCATCCACCAGGAGATCATGCTGGGCATCGGCGGCGTGCGGGCTTTGCGCGCCCTTGGCATCCATCCCACCGTCTACCACATGAACGAGGGGCACTCGGCTTTTTTGGCCGTGGAGCGCATCCGCCTGTTGATGCTGGAGCAGGGGCTGAGCTTTGAAGAGGCCTGGCAGGTGGCCAAGTCCAGCCAGATGTTTACCACCCACACGCCGGTACCCGCCGGGATTGACCTCTTCCCGCCCGACAAAATCGACTACTACCTCGGCTTCTACTACAGCCAGATGGGCCTGAGCCGGGAGCGCTTTTTGGCCCTGGGCCGCGAAAACACCGGCGACTTCCAGTCCCCCTTCAGCATGGCGGTGCTGGCCATCAACATGGCCTCGTTTGTCAACGGCGTCAGCAAGCTGCACGGGGCGGTCTCGCGCAAGATGTTCAGCCGGCTGTGGCCCGGGATCCCGCTGGAGGAAGTACCGATTACCTCCATCACCAACGGGGTGCATGCCCGCACCTGGGTAGGGGAGGAGAACCAAGCTCTCTACGACCGCTACCTGGGGCCAGATTGGGCGGAGGCTCCTCCCTCGGATCCCCTGTGGCAGAAAGTGGATCGGATCCCGGATGGGGAGCTGTGGCGGGCCCACGAGCGCAGCCGCTCCCGCCTGATCACCTTCACCCGCGAGCGTCTGGTGGAGCAACTGCAAAAGCGGGCGGCCTCAGCGGTGGAAATTCAGTGGGCCTCTGAAGCCCTCAACCCGGAAGTGCTCACGATTGGCTTTGCCCGCCGCTTTGCCACCTATAAGCGGGCCACCCTCCTGTTTCACAACTTGGAACGGCTCAAGGCCTTGCTCAACCATCCCCGGTACCCAATGCAGTTTATCTTTGCCGGCAAGGCCCACCCCCGCGACAACCCAGGCAAGGAGCTGATCCGGCAAATTGTGCAGGTGTCGCGCCAGCCAGAGTTTCGCCAGCGGCTGGTATTTATCGAAGACTACGACATGTACGTCACCAGCCTGATGGTGGCCGGGGTAGATGTGTGGCTAAACACCCCCCTGCGCCCCCGCGAGGCCAGCGGCACCAGTGGCATGAAGGCGGCGGCCAACGGTGGACAGAACCTGAGCATTTTGGATGGCTGGTGGGATGAGGCCGATTACTACCAGACCGGCTGGCCCATTGGCCGCGGCGAGGAATACGAGGATCGCGCCTACCAAGATGAGGTGGAGTCGAATGCCCTCTACGACCTGCTGGAACAAGAGGTTGCCCCTCTCTTCTACCAGCGCGGCAGCGATGGCCTGCCCCACGCCTGGATTCAGCGCATGAAGCAGGCAATTTGCCTCAATTGCCCCCGTTTCAGCACGCAGCGCATGGTACTGGAGTATGCCGAGCGGGCCTACATCCCCCTCAGCAACTACTTCGACCGCATGCGCCGCGATAACTTCGAGTCGGCTCGCCAGTTCACCCGCTGGCGCAATCATTTGCAGGAGAACTGGTATAACATTCGGGTCCTCAATGTCCAGATTGAAACCCCGAAGAAAGCTTCCGCCGCCGGCCTCCCCTCGGCGCAAGATGACCAAGTGGTGATGGCCCGGGATCCCCTTACGGTGACTGTCGAGGTGCGGCTGGGATCCCTGCAGCCGCAGGACGTGATCGTCCAGGCCTACCAGGGGCCGGTGGACGACAACGGCCAGATCCAGAACGGCCAGGCAACTCCCCTGCGCTACGTGGAGACGGTGGAGGATCGCGCCATCTTCTCCGGCCAGATTCGCTACGAGGCCAGCGGCCTGCAGGGGCTGGCCATCCGCTTGCTGCCCTTTCACCCCGATATGCACGATCCCTATGAGCTGCGGCTGATGCTCTGGGCCTAGAATGCCGATTCCACCCAATAAGGAAACAGCAGGGATCCCCTTCCTTCTTATCTCGATCCAGCCTGAACGAAGAGAGATCCCCTAGGTTCGTAAAGCCCTGAGGTTCTGCTGACTTTGCTGAGCAACGCCCCCACGCTCTGCACTGGTTGGGTCTTCCACAGTACTAGGTGCTTGCTAAGGCCTCCGGCTCCCTGGCGCGATGGGAGAGCAACTAAAGCTGTCTTCGGGCTCTTCCGCCCCGCAGTGCGGGGCCACCAAGCTATCCCCCTGTGTTTCTCGCTGCCCAATCAGGCAGAATCAGAAAAACAGATTCAAACGGCTCCGGGTTGATGCCATGCTCAAAGCCCACGACTCTGCCGGTTTGCGCCTGTTGGTCGCGGCTGCCCTGCTGTTGGGGGGCCTGGCCAGTTGGCGGCAGGATCGCCTCTCGGCGGTGATGGGTCTGGCCAGTGCGGCAGCCATTTCTGCCTTCACCCGCCCCGCCATCTTGGCCTACAACCGCGGTCGCGAACGGTGGCTGAACCGGGATCTGATAGGGGCCGTCGAGCAGCTCAACCTGGCACTGCAGCTAGATCCCCGACTGGCCAACGCCCACCTTCTGCGGGGCCAAGTTTACCTCGAACTCGGCCAACTTCCCCAGGCGCTGGCGGACTTCGACCAGGCCACCCGGTTGGCCCCGCGCCGGCCAGAACCTTACCTTTACCGCGGCCTGATTCGCCAGTCGCAAGGGGATCTGCAGGGGGCAACGGCGGAGTTGACCGAGCTGGTGCGCCTACACCCCAACGCCCCCCACCACCTCCGCTTGGCCAACCTGCTCATGCAACAGGGATCCCTGCCTTCAGCTCTAACCCACCTGGACGAGGCCATTCGTCGGGATCCCACCTTGGCGCCCGCCTATGCCTGCCGCGCTACGCTGTACGGCTACCTGGGAGAATGGGAGACGGCTGTGGCCGATTGGTCGCAGGCCATCCGCTGGGATCCCTCTCCGGCCCATTACTATCGGCGGGGCGTTGCCTATGCTTGGGCCGATTGCTATGACGAGGCCATTGCCGACCTCAGCCGCAGCCTAGAGGCAGAACCCTGCCAACCCCACGTTCTCTACATCAGGGGCAATCTTCTCTACGAGCTGGGGGAGATCAAAGCTGCCCTCGACGATTACGACCAGGCCTTTCGCTTGGAAGCGGACGGCAACCTCGGGGATCCCGCCGACGAGTACGGCTTGTACGGTCGGGGGTTGGCCTACGAGAATATGGGAGATAGGGCAACGGCTATTTCCAGTTGGCAAGCCGCCTTGCAGGTCAGCCGCCAACACCACAACCTAGTTTTGCAGGAACAGGCGCATCGATCTTTGCGGCAGCTCCCGGACGGGGAGGCCGGATCCTTTGGCTAGCGAGGTCGAAGGGATCCCCAGAGCTCCCGTCAGAACATTGCTGCGAAACTGGCGTAAAATTTGCTTATCGCCATCTTAATTCCACTGAGTATTTGGATTTTTCCTACCTCCTTCTGTGGCTGCCGTGAAACACACCCTCAGCGCTCTTGTGCAGGATCAGCCCGGGGTCTTAACCCGCATCGCCGGCATGTTTGCCCGTCGCGGCTTCAACATCGACAGCCTCACCGTCGGCCCTACCGAGCGGCCTGGCATCTCCCGCATCACCATGGTGGTGCAGGGGGATGAGCACGATGTGGAGCAGATGACCAAGCAGCTCTACAAGTTGATCGACGTGCTGAAAGTAACCGACATTACCCATGTCCCCTGTGTGGAACGGGAGCTGATGCTCGTCAAGGTCAACGCCAGCATCGAAACCCGCTCCGCCATTATGGACGTGGCGCAGATGTTCCGCGCCCGGATTGTGGATGTGGCGGAAGAGTCTTTGACTTTGGAAGTGACAGGGGATCCGGGCAAAATGGTGGCGATTATCAAGATGTTGACCAGCTTCGGCATTCGCGAGATCGCCCGCACCGGCCTGGTGGCTCTCACCCGCGAGTCGGGAGTCAATACCGAGTACTTGAAGCAGCACCCCACCGTGGCAGTCGTCTGAGGGGCTTGGCCACGATGCCAACAGGGATCGCTCAGGGGGAGGCCATGGCAAAACTGGAGAGAGGCCGGCGCCACAGGGGGCAGGCCCTGCGCAATAGCCTGCGTTGCCTGATGAGCCTCCTAGCTATTGGACTGCTGGGGTTACTGGGGGGCTGTGGCCCCCGTCCCCCCAAGCCGGTTGTGCAGCAGGCGCTGGCCTACCAGATCTCCCACCCGGCTGGGGCGGTTGCCTCTCTGGTGGGCGGCGACCGCTTGGCAGCCCGTCTGGAAGTGCAGGATGTCCAAATCCGTCAGGATCGCCGTGAACCCCTGCTGTTGGCCTCAGGAGAGAAACTGGAAGGCCACCACCTCAGCGGCACCTACACCCTAATTGTCAAGCCGCCGGGATCCCGCCGCCCCTACCGCCGCCAGGGGAATCCCTTCCAGCTCACCCTGGCCCACCAGAAGGCGCAAAGTTCCCCTTCCCCTGAGGAAGCAGAGCCCAAGACCCTGCCCGAACGGTGGCTATTGGCCCATCCCTCTCCCAATGCCAAGACCTGGGAGGTCATCGACTTTTTCCCTCAGCCGGCACCTCTTGCCGAAGCAGACGCATCGACACAGCGGGGCAGCTGGGTAGCCCCCTAATTTAGTACGGGGCGGAAAAGCCCGTTCGCGTT
>NZ_JANSIY010000002.1:27023-49767 GCF_047462295.1 Synechococcus sp. H60.3
GAAGCAGACGCATCGACACAGCGGGGCAGCTGGGTAGCCCCCTAATTTAGTACGGGGCGGAAAAGCCCGTTCGCGTTAGCGGGACGGAGTCCTTGAGCGACTTGAGTCGCTCGCCAATGTAAGTACCCACCCCGGTGAAAGACCCGGACAGTGCTGTAAGTCAACAAGTGAGCGGAACCTTGAGACTGGGTTCCAAGGAACCGTCTAGGGGCGTCTTGAGAGCGCCTTTGCAAGTCTGTCTGTGGACTGCGTAAGACTCCCCCGACTAAAGTCGGAGGAGTGTCAACCCACTAGCCTTGACCCTCTCTCCCCTGCCATAGCTTGCTTTCGCGCAGGGGTAAGCCAGGGGATTCTTCTTAGCTTGTAGGAGTGCTCCCACTTGAGAAGTCGGCTACCTACACTTGGAACGAACAGTTCCTTCGCGGCTACCTGGCCACAACAAAGCGCTACGTAGAAACCCAAAAGAACGGTAGGTGAGCTCAATGCCGGGGCTTGCGCTGCCATTCTCTTAGTCAGCACCGCAGAGGTGGCTGGCTCAGCGAAGCGAAGCCGCCCCCCACAGAAAAAAACCATCCACCAACAGGGTGTTCAGCACTGCTCCGGCAAAGGCCCAATGGTGCAGGCGACGGGATCCCTGAATGACCCACAGGCCAACCCCAAGGAGCAGAAGGCTTAAGCCGATGCCCCAAGCTACCCCCCAAGGGGTGGCCATTTTGTTGAGCGCAGCCATGAACGGGACGGCTGCCTGATCCAGGCGGTCAAACCGCATTGCCTGCCGCCACTCCGGCAACAGCCCCACCGAGTGAATGTAAAGATCTGTCACTGCTGTGCCCCACAGGGAGCCGAGATAAAACCAGGTGCCGATGCGGGCAAAGCGTTGCCGTGCCCCCCACCAGACAATCGGGATCCCCAGAGCTTCCACCGGCATGTGCCAGAGGGGCTCCCAGCGCAGCCAGCCCCAGTAGAGGGATCCTGCCAGCCAAGTCAGCGTGAAGCCGTAGAGCAGATCCCCCCAGATGCGGCTGCGGGGCCGCGAGTAGAGCCGCAAGCTAAGGCCCAGCCAGCCTAGAGTCATCGCCAAGCTCAGCCAAGGGCCATAGCGCACCAGGGGCGCTTCCACGAAAACGGGTAGGCACACCAGCACAGCCGCCGCCGCCCCGATGGCATGGTAAGACGGAAGCCGCCTTCGCAGAGAAAAGGGGGGAAGCTCCCGTCCAACTAAGCTCTGGGAGGACAGGGAAGGTTCCTCTTGGAGAGGCGGCGAACAAGATGTAGGAAGCAAAACGCAATCTTAGAAACTTTTACATCAGTTAACATAGCATCTTCCCTGCCCTTTCCCGCCCTGGCCAAGCAGGGCCGGCGTTGCCAGGGTATTGCCGGAAATGTCAGGGTGAGAATAACGCGCTGCCTGAGAAAACTATGGAGTTGCTGTTGGCGGGGGATATCGGGGGTACCAAGACCAGCCTCAGCCTCTTCAATGCCCAAGATCCCGACCACAGCCTCTACCACTGCCGCTATGCCAGCCAAAGCTATCCCAACCTCACGCCGGTGGTGCTGGAGTTTCTGGCCCAGGCGCGGCAGGAGCTGGGGCGAGATCCACGGCCGGTTGCTGCCTGTTTTGCTGTGGCTGGACCCGTGATGGAAGAGAAGGGGGGCACGTGGCCAGGGGGACAAACGGCCAAAATCACCAACCTGCCCTGGAGCCTGCACTCAGGCCAATTGGCGGCAGAGCTGGGGATCCCACGCCTAGCTTTGATCAACGACTTCAGCGCCGTGGGGTATGGGGTGCTTGCCCTGCGAGATCAGGATCTGGAAACACTGCAGGCAGGGGAGCGGCAGCCCCAGGCTCCCATCGGTGTCATCGGGGCAGGCACAGGCCTGGGGCAGACCTACCTCACGTGGGGAGAAGGCGGCTACCAGGTTCATGCCAGCGAGGGGGGGCATGTGGATTTTTCTCCACGTACCCCTTTGGAATGGGAGCTGCTGCGGTATCTGCAACAACGACATGGGCGCGTCTCCACCGAACGGGTGGTCTCGGGGCAGGGGATCGTGGCCATCTATCAATTTCTGCGGGATAGCCGCTGGGGCCAAGGAGAGGAGCAGTTGCTGGCCCAAATTGCCGCGTGGGAGAAGAAAGCTAGCCCCATCGACCCGGCAGCCCAAATTGCCAATGCCGCCCTGGAGGGACGGGATCCCTTGGCGGTGGAATGCTTGCGGCTATTTACCAGCTTGTATGGGGCCGCTGTCGGCAATTTTGCCCTGCACCTGTTGCCCCGTGGGGGCCTGTTCATCGCCGGCGGGATCGCGCCCAAGCTCCTGCGCCTCTTGCGAGAGGGGGAGTTTTTGCCCTCCTTTTTGGACAAAGGACGGATGCGCCCTCTGCTGGAGCAACTGTCGGTGCAGGTGGTGGTGAACGCCCAGGTGGGCTTGATAGGGGCTGCCCACTATGCCGCCACTTTGCTATAGAGGTCAGGCCTATTGGCGACAAGGATCCCCTCTAGCCCCTCTCCCTTGGGGAAAGGGGGGGCTAGGCGAGGCGCAGGTTCGCCACCAAGGGGGGTGGCCATGCCTAGGGCTTGTCCCTGCTCGCAACGACCGCATTTTCTGCCGCCAAAAACAATTGGGCCCGCCAAAAGCAGGCGATAGATTTGCTATCAAAGTCCAGGCCAAAACGGGCCATTTCCGTTAGTTCAGCAGGCGAAAACTCCACGACGGCGATGTCTTCATCCTCGTCCTTGGCCGGTGGAGCATCCAGCACTTCCAGATCCCGCGCCAGGTAGGCGTACATGATCTCGCTGGAATAGCCGGGGCACAGATAAAATTGGCCGAGGGGATCCCAGCGGTGGGCGCGCAGGCCGGTTTCTTCTTCCAGCTCGCGGCGAATGGTTTCATCCGGATGTTCTCCCGGCTCGACGGTGCCGGCAGGAAATTCGTAAAGGTAGGCGGCGACGGCAAAGCGATACTGGCGAATGCAGACGAACTTGCCTTCGGCAGTTACCGGTACGGCCACGACGCCGCCGGGGTGGATGAGGTATTCCCGCTCCGCCTCTGTGCCGTTGGGAAAGCGCAAACGCTGGCTGACAAAAGTGTACTTGTGACCGTGGAAGCGCAGGCGCTCGCGAAGGATCTGGGATGGGGTGTGCATGGCCAAGGTTCCTGAGAGAAAAGCCCCCCTCAGCTTAATGGTTGCCCGCCTTAGGGTAAAGTCGAGAGGCAAACCGCAGGAAGTGCAGGCCATGATCTTCCCTTCCCTGAAGGAGTTTCTCGCCCTCAGCCAACAGGGCAATTTCATCCCGGTGTACCAGGAATGGGTGGCGGACTTGGAAACGCCTGTCTCTGCCTGGTACCGGGTCTGTGCCGGGCGACCCTACAACTTTTTGTTGGAATCGGTGGAGGGAGGGGAGCAGGTGGCCCGCTACAGCTTCCTCGGCTGCGATCCCCTGTGGGTGCTAGAGGTGCGCGGGGATCAGGCCTTGCAAATCCACCGCGACGGGCGTCGAGAGCAGCACCACGGGGATCCCTTTGCCATTTTGGCCCGCTGCCTGCAGCCCTATGAGCCGGTGCACCTGCCAGAGTTGCCCAGCAGCATTGGCGGGCTGTTCGGCTACTGGGGCTATGAGCTGATTCGCTGGATTGAGCCCAAGGTACCCATCCATCCCCCGCAGCCAGGGGATCCGCCCGACGCCATCCTAATGCAGGTGGACAGCATCCTGATCTTCGACCAGGTGAAGCGCAAGATCTGGGTGGTGGCCTTTGCCGACACGCGCCAGCAGCCGGCGGAGCAGGCCTACGCCCAAGCTTGCCAGCGGGTGGAAACGCTGCTGCAACAGCTCAGCGCTCCCCTGTCGCTATCCCACCTCAGCCTCGACTGGAAGCCCCACCTGCCCGATGCCATTCCCCCCAGCACCCTCAGCCGCGCCGCCTACTGCCAGGCGGTGGAGCAGGCCAAAGCCTACATCCGCGCCGGCGAGATCTTTCAGGTGGTGCTCTCGCAGCGCTTGACCAGCCGCTTTGACGGGGATCCCTTTCGCCTCTACCGCTCCCTGCGGCTGATTAACCCCTCCCCCTACATGGCATTTTTGCAGTTTGGGGATCTGTGCCTGATTGGCTCCAGCCCAGAGGTGATGGTCAAGCTCAGCCGGGTGGGGGAAGAGCGCATCGCCACCGTGCGTCCCATCGCCGGCACCCGCCCCCGCGGCGCCACCCCTGCCGAAGACCGCCAGTTGGAGCAAGAGCTCTTGGCGGATCCCAAGGAGCGGGCGGAGCACGTCATGCTGGTGGACTTGGCCCGCAACGACCTGGGAAGGGTCTGCCGCCTGGGATCCGTGCAGGTGGACGACCTGATGCAGATTGAGCGCTACAGCCACGTGATGCACATCGTCAGCAACGTGGTAGGGCAGTTGGATCCCCGCTACAGCGCCTGGGATCTGCTACGGGCCACCTTTCCTGCCGGCACCGTTACCGGCGCCCCCAAAATTCGCGCCATGCAGATTATCCACGAGCTGGAAGGGTGCCGCCGCGGCCCCTACGCCGGTGCCTACGGCTACTATGACTTCTCCGGCCAACTGAACACCGCCATCACCATCCGCACCCTGCTGGTTCAACGGGGCCAGGTGAGCGTCCAAGCCGGGGCGGGCATCGTGGCCGACTCGGATCCAGAGCGGGAATATCAAGAATGTTTGAACAAGGCGCGGGGCATGCTGATGGCAGTGGCCAGTCTGCAAAAGGGGTAAAGGTTCATGTTAGCCGAGGTGCGCTTTAGCCATACAGGACAGCAGCCGGATCCGGAGACCGTAGAGCAGGCGTTTCACCTGTTTTCCACCGAGGGCTACCTGGTGCTGCCGGAGATCTTCCCCACGGCGCTCATCGACAAGCTGCACAGCAGCTTTCTGGCCACCTACAGCCGCTACTGCACCCACGAGAACCACACCGACGCCCTGTTGGTGGGCAATCGACGAGTGATGGTGACGGTGCGCCTGGAGGGGCCCTTTAACGATCCCCTGCTCTATGCCCACCCCTTAGTCCTGCCTATTTTGCAGCGAATCTTGGGATCAAGCCTGATCCTGAGCGGGATGGGGGTGGTAGTTTCTCTGCCGGGATCCGCCGACCAACAGGTTCACCGGGATCTCTCCCACCTCTTCGGCGACGCAATTCTGGATGCCATCATCCCCTGCTATGCCCTCAATCTTCTCATTCCGCTGGTGGATGTCAACGAAGAGAACGGCATAACCCGTCTCTGGCCCGGCAGCCATGCCGTTTTCGAGGCCCACTACACCGAGCTGGCCCGACAGATGCCCTTTGTCGATCCGCCGCTGGCCAAGGGATCCTGCCTGCTGTTCGATTACCGCTTGATCCACCTAGGCCGGGCCAATCGTTCTACCACTCCCCGGCCTCTCCTTTACAACACCTACAGCCGACCTTGGTTCCGGGATCCCGTCAACTACACCCGGCAGCCCCCCTTGGTGATCCCGGCAGCCGAGAAAGAGCGGATCCCGGCCCAGCACCAATCCCTATTCGTGGCAGCGCAGATTATCTAGAGGAAAGTTTTGAGGAACGGGGGAAGATGCCTCAGAATGGGGGTGGGTATCCCCGTTGTTGAAGTTTGATTGCGCACCCCACTATGAGCGAAAGCACCTCTCAAGAGCCATCTTTGGCGCCAGCGGCAGACGCAATGGCCCCTGCTGCGGATCCCAGCGCAGAAACCGCGCCGGCTCCTGAAACCGACCAAGGATCCGCCAGCCGGCGTGTCCGTCAACTTTTGGGCATGAAAGGGGCGGAGGTGGAGTCTCGCTCCGTTTGGCAAGTCCACCTGCAACTGATGAAGCCCGTCACCTGGATCCCACTGGTGTGGGGCCTGATTCCGGGGGCGGCCTCTTCTGGCCACTTTACCTGGACTTGGGAGAACGTGGCCCTCATCCTGGTGGGCATGATCCTGGCCGGCCCCCTGATGACCGGCTACACCCAGACTCTGAACGAGTACTACGACCGCGACATCGACGCCATCAACGAGCCCTACCGCCCCATCCCTTCTGGGGCCATCTCCCTCCGGCGGGTGGTTATCCAGATCTGGGTGCTGCTGATCTTGGGGCTGGGGTTGGCCTATGCCCTGGACTGGTACACCGGCCACGACTTCCCGGTGATCACCTGCATTGCCCTGGCGGGAGCCCTAATTGCCTACATCTACTCGGCGCCGCCCCTGAAACTAAAGCGCAATGGCTGGCTGGGCAACTACGCCCTGGGCGCCAGCTACATTGCTTTGCCCTGGTGGACAGGCCACGCCCTGTTTGGCCAGCTCAACTGGACAGTCTGCATCCTAACTCTAATCTACAGCTTGGCCGGCTTGGGGATTGCCGTGGTCAACGATTTCAAGAGCATGGAGGGGGATCGGCAGTTTGGCCTGGCCTCGCTGCCGGTGATGTTTGGCGCTATGGGGGCGGCCTGGATCGCGGCGCTGATGATTGACCTATTTCAGTTCGGCATGGCCTCGTTTTTGCTGGGAGCCGGCCTAAAGCTCTACGCCGCAATTTTGGTGCTGCTCATTATCCCCCAGATCACCTTCCAAGACATGTACCTGCTGCGGGATCCGCTGAAGAATGACGTGAAATACCAGGCCAGCGCTCAGCCTTTTCTGGTGTTGGGGATGTTGGTGGTGGGTCTGGCGCTGGGGCGTTCCGGGCTGTGGTAGTCGAGCCGAAGGCCAAGTGCCCATCCTGGCAAGCGAGGTGACGGCTTCTGCCCTGGGTCATCCTCCCTACCGGGGCCAAGATCAAGTTAGGGATCCCTCTAGGGTAGCCGATGGATCCCAAAGAGTGGAATGGCCCTGGGCCAAAGGAGAGGTCCGATGAAACTGTTTTTTCCCCGCCCACTGGGGCTAAGCCTGGCTTTGCTCTTGGGGGCTGTCGCTCCTGTACAAGCTCAGCGGATCGTCATCGACGGGCGCGGGATCGTTGTCGAACCCAGCACCGGTGGCTCGGTTATCCTCAACCCCGACCAGCCGCTCTTGGCTCCGTTCCCGCCCGGGGGAGTTCCTTTTTCCATCGATGCCGAGGGCCAAGTGGTCTCTGCCCCTGGCTACCGCTGCAGCGCCACCACTGCTGCCGACAACTCCCCCATCATCTGCCGCTCCCAGTTCAATCCCAACGACGTGGTGGTCTACGAGCGGGATGGCCGCTCCAACACCTTCTTCGTCAATACTGACAACACCGGGATCCGGCCCAGCGGCAGCGGCCTGCGGATTCTGCCCAACTCCGAGCCGGTGCAGCCTTCCGGCAGCGGCCTGCGCATCCTCCTCAACTAACAGAGGGGAAGCGACCCCCTCCCGCCCGTCTTGCTTCTAGTTCCTGCAGGATCTGCCGGTGGCGCTGCCGGGTGATGGGGTAGAGCCACACCAGCAGGATGCCGCCGATTAAAACCACCGCCGGCAAGGGGCCAATGGCAAGGCGGATGGCCAACAGGGCCGATTCCGGCTGGGTGGGCGGCGGCTCCCCGGCCACCGAAGGGATAAAGCCAGACCACTCCAGAACTTGCCCTAGGAAAAACAGCCCCAGTCCTAGGCCTACCTTTTGCAGGAACACCATCAAGGCGTAGAAGATCCCTTCCCGCCGCTCCCCAGTTTGCAGCTCGTCCAGGTCGATGACATCCGGCAACATCGACCAGGGGCCGAGGTAGGCCGTGGCCGAAACCCCCACCCCCGCCAATAGCGCCAGGGCAATCATGAGCCGCTCCTGGCCGGGCTGTAGGAAAAACAGGCCGGCTTGCGAGATCAGCCAAAACCCCGCCCCGATCAGGTACATGGCGCGCTTGCCCAGGTGGGCGCTCAGTCGCGTCCAGGCAAACAGGGTCAGCACCGCAACGCTCTGAACCGCCAACACCACTAGCGAGATCCACACTTCCGGCAACTGCATCCAGAAAACGATGAAATAGGGGATGATCGTGGCCGTAAACTGAAACGCCAGCCAAGAACACAGGTAGATGCCGCTGACAAATAGATAGGGGCGGTTGCTGAAGGCCACCCGCAGTTGCTGCAGTAGGGGCAGCGGATCCCGCCAGGATTGATACCGTTCTCGCACCCCCCAAAAGCAGAGCAGCAGGGGCACAGCCGAGATCCCCCCAAAACAAGCTCCCGCCAGCAGATGGCCAGCAGCCCGATCCGGCAGCAGGTTAACCAAAAGCGGAAAGCTGACTACTGCAACCATGCTGCCCCCCACCGAGAAGGCAAAGCGGAACTGGTTGAGCTGGGTGCGCTCGTCGTAGTCTTGGGTTAGCTCCGCTGTCAGAGAGGCATAGGGAATGTTGGCGGCAGAGTAGAAGGTGTTAAACAGCAGCGACACCGCCAGGTAATAGGCAAACAAAAGCCCAGTTCGACCGGGAAAAGGGATCCACCACTGCGCCGCAAAGGTCAGGGCAAAGGGAAGAGCCGAAAACAGCAACCAGGGGCGGCGACGGCCCCAACGGCTGCGGGTGCGGTCGCTGAGGATGCCGATGAGGGGATCGTTGAGGGCATCCCAAAAGCGGGTGATGGCGTAGATGCTGCCGGCCAGGCCCGCCGCCAGGCCGACAGTATTGGTGAGAAAGGGCAGCAGGAAAAAGATGAGGATATTGGCCGTCATGCCCGTGCCCAGATCCCCCACCCCATAGGCCAGCTTGGTCCACCAGCTTAGTCGTCTGTCGGCCATGGCTTGCTCGGCAAAGGGGTGTTGACGGGGAAGGGGCGGAGGCCAATGGCCTTTGTGGCAGAGGGGCTAGACGCGCATCTGGCTCATTGCCTCTAGATCTAGCACCCTGGCCACCTCTTCTGGACTCATCAAGTTGCGCTCTAGGACAATCTGGCGGATGGGCTTCCCCGTTTCCAGGGAGATCTTGGCCACTTCTGCCGCCTGCAGGTAGCCAATGTAGGGGTTGAGGGCAGTCACCAAAGCCAGTGTCCCCTCTGCATAGCTGCGACAGCGATCCGCCTGGGCGGTGATGCCGCTGACGCAACGTTCAGTAAAGACCCGCAGGCTGTTGTTGAGGATCTGCAGGCTATGCAGGAGGTTATAGGCAATCAGGGGCATCATCACGTTGAGTTCAAACTGCCCTGCCTGGGCCGCAAGGACAATGGCAGTGTCGAGGCCGATGACCTGAAAGCAGACCATGTTCAGCATCTCAGCCATCACCGGGTTGTACTTGCCGGGCATGATGGAGGAGCCGGGCTGCACCGGCGGCAGTTGGATCTCTTTAAGGCCGGTCTTAGGGCCGGAATCCATCAGCCGCAGGTCATTGGCCAATTTGATGCCGTCTTGGGCCAGGTTGCGCAGGGATCCCGATAGGTGCACCAAGGGGGCCATGCTCTGCATCGCCGCCATGGGATGGGGAGCCGGCGTGAGGGGCAACTGGGTGTACTCTGCCAGCCGCTGCACCACCTTTTGCCGGTATAGGGGATGGGTGTTGAGGCCGGTGCCAACGGCGCTTCCCCCCAGCCCCAGGCTGCACAGGGCTTGGCTGGCCTCCTCAATCCAGCGGCGGTGCTGGGCAAAGATGGCTGCGTAGGCGCCGAAGCTGTCCCCTAGGCGCACCGGCACTGCATCCTGCAAATGGGTGCGGCCCGCCTTGAGGATGGCGCGAAACTCCTGCGCCTTTTGCTCCAGCGCCGCCACCAGGTTGTCCAGCGTGCCCAGGAGATCCCGCTGCACCCGCAGTAGGGCGGCCAGACGAATGGCGGTGGGGATGACATCGTTGGTGGACTGGCCATAGTTGACATGGTCGTTGGGGCTAACCCGCTCGTAGCGCCCCTTAGGCTCCCCCAGAATCTCCAGGGCGCGGTTGGCCAGCACCTCGTTGACATTCATGTGGTGGGAGGTGCCTGCCCCGGCCTGGTAGACATCCACCACAAACTGATCCCGCAGGGATCCCTGGAGGATCTCGTCCGCTGCTTGGACGATGGCCTTGGCCACCTCAGGGGGAATGCAGCCCAGCTCGCCGTTGACTTCAGCCGCCGCCTTTTTAATGAGTACACAGGCCTCCACGTACTCCGGTAGCGGCTTGAGGCCGCTGATGGGAAAATTCTCCAGGGCGCGGGCGGTTTGGATGCCGTAGTAGACCGACTGGGGCAATTGCCGCTCCCCCATCGAGTCTCGCTCGCTGCGCACTTGCAGTGGGTCTGTCTTTGGAACCATAGCACAGCTTTAGCTGGCAGGGCTCTCCTCAGCGGGTTTTTGGGAAGGCTCCTGCAGGGCTAGGGATCCCTTTTCCTGGAGGGCGGCCAGCTGTTGGCTGAGGCGCTCGTTGTTTTCCGCCAAGACGAGCACCATGGCCGCGCAGGCCAGATGGACTCCGGCCCGGAATTCGGCCGAGGTTTTGTACTGGGCCAGCGCCTCGCTGTCTCCTTCCCGCGGGCTTAGGATCAGTTGCACCGACTTTTGGGCCAACTCTTTCAGTTCCCGTTCCGTTAAACCGAGCTGCACTGCTTCTGCCCTCCCTTCTAACCGGAAAACAAGCCCCACCCTGCCCTCTCGCCAGCAGGATTGCCACTTTGGTTATCCTACCGCGGTTGCTGCCCCAATCCGGCATCCTTACTTCCAGGGGATCGGCTCAGAACCCCTAGAAGAAAACAAAAAATGCCAGCTAGTATAAGTGCAGCATGCTTTGCCCTTCTGGCCGATGGCCCACTTGGGGGTGCAAGTCCATCGGCCGGCAACGGCGCAAAATAGCCTGCTATTCTCTGAGTACTACCCATCTTGGTTGTTGTTCACAGAGAGGAAAACTTGTCCGTAGAACGTCCACTTGACCGCTTTCCCCACAAGCAGCGCGCAGAGCTGCCGGCGATTAACGAGCGCATCCGCTTCCCCAAAATTCGCCTCATCGATACCGATGGCACCCAGTTGGGGATCATGAGCCCGCGCGAAGCCCTGCGCTTGGCCGAAGAAAAAGATCTGGACTTGGTCTTGGTGAGCGACAAAGCGGATCCCCCGGTCTGCCGCATCATGGACTACGGCAAGTTCAAGTTTGAGAAGGAGAAAAAAGAACGGGAGGCCCGCAAAAAACAACACACCGCCGAGATCAAGGAAGTGAAGTTTCGCTACAACATCGGCGAGCACGACTACCACGTGCGCCTGCGCAGCGCCCAGCAGTTTTTGGGGGATGGAGACAAGGTGAAGGCCACGGTGATGTTCCGCGGCCGCGAGGCGCAGCACGCCGAGTTGGGAGAAGAATTGTTGCACCGCCTGTTCAAAGACCTAGAAGACGTGGCGGAAATGCAGCAGCCCCCCCAGAAGGAAGGGCGAAACATCATCATGATCCTCTCCCCGAAAAAATCGACCTGAGGATGAATCCCACCGATGCCGCTAGCAGTTGGGGATCCCGCGCCGGAGTTCACCTTGCCCGATGCCGAGGGCAACTTGATCAGCCTGGGCCAGTTGCGGGGCCGGCGGGTGGTGCTCTATTTCTACCCGCGGGACAACACCCCCGGCTGCACCCGAGAGGCCTGTGGCTTTCGGGAGGCCTACGCCGACTATCAAGCCCACGGGATCCAGATCTTGGGGGTGAGTGCCGACGACGCCCGTTCCCACCAAAAGTTTGCCCAGAAGCTGCAACTGCCCTTTCCGCTGTTGGTGGATGAGGGGGCCAAAGTGGCCAGTGCCTATGGGGTCTATGGCCCGAAAAAGTTCATGGGCAAAGTGTACAACGGCATTCACCGCACCACCTTTGTCATCGATCCGGAAGGGAAGATCGAGGCTATTATCACCAAGGTCAAGGTGGAGACTCACGCGGCGGAGCTGCTCCAGCAGTTAACTGGCTCCTAGTCTCTCTGTTGGGGGGTGCAGGGGGAGGGGGAGCCCTGTCGGCAAAGCTGCCGATAGGTCTAGCGTTCCCCTGCCGAGGTTAGGACAAAAAGGGATCAGTTAAGGGATATAACAATACAAATACAAAGTGCTGGTATGGATTCCCCTGGGGCCGTGTCCCGACGCACCCGTACCACCAAGTCCATTCACGAGAGCTACCAAATTTTGGGTCTGGCTGGCCAAGGGCAGTATGGGCGTGTGTTTTGCGCCTGGCCCCGCCAAGGGGGGGAGCTGGTGGCCCTCAAGGAGCTGCCGGCGGAGCGCTTTCCCACCCCCAACCTGCTGCGGGAGCTGCGCTACCTGCTGACGTTGAACCACCCCAATATCACCCGCTGCTACGCCCTCGAACATGCCCGTGAGGGGCGCTATTTGGTGTTGGAGTACTGCGAGGGAGGCACCCTGCGGGAGTTGATCGACCAGGTGGAGCAGGGGCTGTGGCTACCGGTCAAGCAGGTTTTGGGCTTTGTGGATCAGATCTTGGCCGGCTTGGATCATGCCCATCGACAGGGGGTAATTCACTGCGATGTGAAGCCGGAGAACATTTTGCTCAAGCCCACGCCGCAGGGTTGGCAACTGAAGCTGACGGACTTTGGCATCGCCCGCCACCCCCAGCCTGCTCCTGGCGAGATCACGGCTACCGGATCCCCGGCCTACATGGCCCCGGAGCGCTTCTACGGCCAGTTTAGCCCCGCTTCCGACCTCTACGCGGTAGGGATCATCCTCCTGGAGCTGTTGACGGGTCAGCGGCCCTTTTCCGGCTCCCCTAGCCAGTTGATGCACGCCCATCTCAACCAGCGGTTTGTCTGTCCAGAGGGGATCCCGGCCCCGCTGCAGGAGCTGCTGGAGATCACGTTGCGCAAGTTGCCCCTGCGGCGGTTTCGCACGGCGGCGCAGATGCGCTCGGCTCTGGCGGTGTTGGCCCAGGAGTGGCAGGAGCCAGCCAGTTGCTGGGTTGGCCCTCGCCTGCCCCGGTGGTCTCCCCCCGGTTTGCAGATCTGGGATCTGCCGGATCCAGGTTTTGTTGGCGGTGGCGGGATCGAGTCCCTGCCTGAGCAAAAGTTCTACATCTGCGAGGATCCCGGCGGCTGCCGCTCTCCGCTGCTGTTGCGGGTGACCTCCCAAAAGCTGGAGTGGCTAGAGCTGCAGGCCCTTGCCTCAGGAGCGCTGCCTCTAGCCTGTTTCTCCTTGGCCGAACCGTTGCAGCAAGTGCTGCCCTTGCCGAGCTTCCCGGAGGCTTTGGCTTTTTCCAAAAGCAGCCTTTTGCACCTAAGTCCCGCACGCATCCGTACCTTGCTGAGTTTTGCGGAGGATTGGCGGGCCACCTGGCTAGAGGAGCGGCAGGAGCTAATCTGGGCCACCGCCCAAGAGCTGGGGGCTGTGCAGTGGCAGCCAAAAGGGCCAACCGCCGCTCAGCCCTTCCCTGAGTTCCACTGCTATTTCCGCTGGCCTGGGCAGAGGTTGCAGCCGGATGGCCAGGGATCCCTGCCCCGCTTGCTGGCCCTCTCGGATTATCTGGTTTTGCTGACCGGTGCGGGGCGGCAGTGGGTGCAGATGAGCCTTTTGCCCTATCCCACCGGTTTGCCTTTGCAGCCGGGATCCCAGCCGCTGCGCTATCACCTACCCCTGGATCCCAAAGGGAGGGTGCTCAGCTTGGGGGAACGGCTGATTTTTGCCCCCAGGGATGGAGAGGGGCAGGGATGCTGCCCCCACCTTTGCTCGGTGCAGGTCAACCCTCTGCGGCTGCGCCGCTGGTTTTTGAAGGGGTGGCCCCTGCAGATGGCCAAGGCCCCTTGGGGCGTGCTGCTGCTGTGTCGCGAGGGAGAGGAGTTCTCTTCCCTTTGGTTGTATAGCAAGGGGGGGGATCCCTTGGCCCAGGTGGCCGTGCCGCCCGGATCCGAGGTGTTGCAGGTGGGGCAAAGGGGACTGGTCTGGCTGCAAGTGCCCAAGACCGGGAAGCCGCAGCAATTTCAGCTTTGGCAGTTGGATCTTAACCAGTTGCCGGCCAATGGCCATGCTGCTGAGGTGGTTTCTTTGGGCTAGCGACGGGTCAGTTGCCAGGGATCCTTGCCACTACCTTCGGCTCTGCTTCCTTGGGGAGCGGGAAAAATAGGGGCTGAGAGGGCAGACTGTTTCGCTGCCAACTCTTTGCCCTGAAATGGCTGTAACTGAGCTTGGGCTGTTTGGCTAGCTACTGGAGTGGGCTTGGCGAGCCAATTGCTTGAGAAAGGTCAGAGGATGACGGTTGTGAAGCTGCTGCTTGAGCCGCTCTTGCAGGAGCTCCTCCTGCCAGGGATCCCCCGATTGCAGCCACTCCAAGTAGCTGAGCCCTGCCACCCGCGTCAGATAGGCCCCGCTAGCCGCCTGCAGGGGGATCCCCACAAACATCCAGGGGCTGGCTTTGAGGACAGAGCCTAGGGAGTGGGTAGCCAGCTCTAGTCCCCCGAGCTGCACAATCATTTGCGCCAGGCTGCGGGCAATTTGCTGGGCCTGCTGCAGAGTGATGCGGCGATCGAACACCTGATGCAGCTCCCCGATCATACGCGCCTGGATGGCTACCCCGGCCAGCACATCCAAGGCCGGGAGGGGGGTCACGGCCAAGGCAGCGGCCGTCGCCCACTGCATCCGTTCCACGATCCGGCGACCCTGTTGGTGGCGCTCTTCCCGCAAAGCCTGTTGGACGGCCTCGCCCAGCGTTTGGGTCTGCAACAGGGCGTTGGCCAGGCGCAGATGGGATCCCTTTTGCTGTAGCAGGCGGGCCATCTGCTGGATGAGGGCGGCAGTATCGGGGGGCTGTGGCTCCCAGGTCTCTTGCCGGGATCCGTCTGGAAAGCAGTAGCGGACTTTCAAGGGCTCTGGGTCGGCAGCAATGGCCACCACCTGCTCAGGGGGGATGACGCCGGCGGTGCGCTGGCGCAGGTGGGCCAAGATGATCTCCACCTCTTCCGGCAGCATTTGATCCGTCTTGTTGAGGGCCAGGATGGTGGATTTCCCCAGCCGGGCCAGCTCTAGCAGCTCGGCATATTCCGAGGCCAGCAGATCCCCGGCCACCACCAAGATCAGCAGATCGGCCTTCTGGGCCAGGGCGCGCGCTTCTGCCTCGCCGGCGCCGCCGATGGTCAGCAGGCCAGGGGTATCGGTGAGGGAGATGGGGCCGCTCCAGCCCTCCAGCCGATAGGTGTGAACGGATCCCTGCTGGGTAGTGCCCAGGGTGGGAGCGGTTTCCCCCACAGGCTGCCCCATCAAGGCGTTGATCAGAGAAGTTTTACCAGCAGAGGCAGTGCCGAACACCACCAGGTGCAATTCCTCCTGGGCCAGCCGCCGGTCGATTTCCTGCATCTTGGCCTGTAAGGCGCGACGGCTGATCTCGTTTTGCAGCTTCTGGATGAGGCGATCGACATCCTGCAGATCCGCCTGCACCTGATCCCGGGTCAACTTAACCCGCCGTTTGCCTGGGGTTGGATCCCTCTGCTGTTGGCGAGCCTGTTGCCACCAGCGCTGCACCGCCAGCCCTGCCGCCACCGTTCCTCCCAGGATGCCGGCCACCAGCAGATCTGCCAGCGGCACCGAATAGGGAGCAACAAAGCTGTAGATGCCACTAACCCATTGCAGGTATTGGCTGAGAGCCGCCAAGCCCAGCCCCGTCAATAACCACAGCCACGTGGAGCGCGACAACACCATGCCAACCCACAGCTTGCCCAAATGCCCAATCCGGAACGGAGCCTGATCTCCAGAGAAGCTCTGAAGATCTATCCAGAGGTCTACAAAGGCAAGAGAAGCGATCGCAAATTCAGGACGGCTGAACCCTCTCCGCTGGCAACCCCGGCGCAAGCTGGATCCGCAGCCTCTTCTTTAGCATAGGGCTTAGTGTAGCTGAGCATACAATTTTTTCGGGTGAGCCAGCGCAGGGACGGCTGACCCCAGCTAGGGAATCAACGAGAGAGGCAGGCACTGAAGAGCGTCCTCAGCCCAAGCGGCCAGGGATCCCCGCCAAAACCGCCGGCGGCTCCAGCGGCGCCGGCAGAAACTCACCCCCCCGGTAGTCCAGTAGCTGCACCAGGAGCAAGTAGCCCACCCCCAGGGCAATGGCCAAAGCTCCCGTAACAATAGCCACCCACTTAGGCCGTTCCACGCTGCGCCTCCCCCGTCAACTGCCTATCCCTACCCATGATGCCCGAAACGACCACTTGCGGCCCAGCCAAGGATGTCTGGAAGTTTTTGTATCCTGAGGGGGTGTGAGGTCTGGAGAGATGATGAACGGGATCCCATCTTGGCGGCGGCAACTGCGGCGTTGGCTGCCCTGGGCTGCCCTGCTGCTGCTCCTGGTGGCAATTGGCTACTGGGTAGGCCCCCGACCCCGACCTTATCCCCAAGAGCCAGAGCTGCCCACCCTGGCCCCTCTGCCGCAGCACCCCCGCATCCGGGTGGCCTTCAACCAAAGCCGCGAGAGCACCTATCGGGATCCCTATCGCCAGGTCTATCGCTACGGCTACAACCTAGAGGAGTTGATTATCTCTCAGATTCGCTCTGCCCGGCAGTCGGTGGATGTGGCGGTGCAGGAGCTGAACCTGCCTCTCATTGCCCAAGCCCTGGCCGAGCGGCGGCAGGCCGGGATCCCGGTGCGGGTGATTACCGAAAACACCTATGTGCGGGCCTGGCACCAGCTCACCCCTGCCGAAGTGGGGGCGCTGGACGAGCGCAGCCGTCAAAAGTTCGAAGAGTACCGCCACCTGGTGGATGTGAACCGGGACGGACAGTTCTCCCCTGAGGAGATCGCCAGCCGGGATGTCTATGCCCTGCTCGATGGGGGGCAAGTGCCCTGGCTGGATGACACCGCCAACGGCTCCAAGGGCAGCGGCCTGATGCACCACAAGTTTGTGATTATCGACGGGCAGCGGGTGCTGACCGGGTCGGCCAATTTTACCCTCTCCGATATTCACGGGGATTTCGATGCCCCCGGCAGTGTGGGCAACGCCAATCACCTACTGCTGCTCGATAGCCCCGAGCTGGCCCGCATCTACACCGAGGAATTCAACCTCATGTGGGGGGATGGGCCAGGGGGATCGCCCGACAGCCGCTTCGGCGTGCAAAAGCTCAGGCGCCCCCTGGAGACGGTTTACCTTGACGATGCCATCGTGGGGGTGCATTTTTCCCCTGCCAGCCGCTCCCTGCCCTATGAGGCCACCTCCAACGGCCTCATCGCGGCCACCCTGGCCCAAGCGCGGCAGCAGGTGGATCTGGCTCTGTTTGTCTTTACCGACTCAGGCATTGCCAACCAGCTCAGGCAACTGCGCCAGGAGCGTAACGTAGAAATTCGCGGCCTGTTTGACCCTGGCTTTGCCTTTCGTGACTACAGCCGCACCCTGGAGATGTGGGGGCTGCTGCTCCCCGACGAAAACTGCCGGGTGGACGCGGCCCGCCTGCCCTGGACAGTGCCCGCCTCCTCTGTGGGCGTGCCCAACCTCGCTCCGGGAGACAAACTGCACCACAAGTTCGCCATCGTTGACCCCGGCACCCCCCAGGCCACGGTGATCACCGGATCCCACAATTGGTCGGTGGCGGCCAACCACCTCAACGACGAAAACCTCTTGATCATCCGCAACCAGCGGGTAGCGGATCACTTTGTGCGCGAGTTCGAGCGGCTCCTTGCCGAGGCCCGCTTTGGCCCCAGCCGCCGCCTGCAGCAACAGGCGGAAGAGAGAGCCCGCCTCTGCCCCAGCCCTGTCCCCGTTGCCCTCTCCCCATCTGAAGCAGAGCCGGAGCTGCTGGAAGTCGAGGCGATCTCCGTTCCTAACAGGGGATCCCCTTCCCAGCCGGCTACCCCGCAATCTTCTCGCGTGAACTTAAACACCGCCACCGCAGCGGAGCTGGAGCAGTTGCCCGGCATTGGCCCGGGCCTGGCGCAGCGCATCATTGAGGCCCGCCCCTTCTCCTCCTTGGAAGATCTGCAGCGGGTCAAGGGCATCGGCCCGGCCCGGATTGAGCAACTGCGGGATCGGGTCACCTGGTAGGGATCCCGCCTAGCTTTCCTGAGCCAGCTCCAGAAAAGCTCCCATACGACGAAACTTTTGGTAGCGCTCCTCCCGCAACTCCCGCCCGCTCAGGGCAGAAAGTTCCTTGAGATGTCGTAGGAGCGCCTCCTTTAGGGTCTGGGCAGCTTCCAGAGGAGCGCGGTGGGCGCCGCCAACCGGCTCTGGCAAGATCTCGTCGATCACCTCCAGTTGCAGCAGATCCTGGGCAGTAATGCGCAGGGCGGCGGCGGCTTGGGGCGCTTTCTTGGCATCTTTCCAAAGGATGGCCGCACAGCCTTCCGGCGAGATCACCGAATAAACGGCGTGCTCAAACATCAAGATGCGATCCCCAACGCCAATGGCCAAAGCCCCTCCGGATCCCCCTTCGCCGATGACAGTGCAGATGATGGGGATCTCCAGCCGAAACAGGGTCTGCAGGTTGGTGGCGATGGCCTCCCCTTGGCCCTCAGCCTCTGCCTTGACTCCCGGATAGGCCCCCGGCGTATCGATAAAGGTCAAGAGCGGCAGGCCAAAGCGGTGGGCGTGTTCCATCAGCCGCAGCGCCTTGCGGTAGCCGGCGGGGTTGGGCATGCCGAAGTTGCGGTGGATGTTGTCCTTGGTGTCGCGGCCTTTTTGGTGGCCCAGGATCATCACCGGCTGATCCCCCAGCTTGGCCAGGCCGCCGACGATGGCCGGATCGTCTTGGCCGTGGCGATCCCCGTGCAGCTCAAACCAGTCGTCGCAGATGGTCTGGACATAGTCCAAGGTGGTGGGGCGGCGGGGATGGCGGGCCACCTGCAGCCGCTCGACAGGCGTGAGCTGGCTGAAAATCTCGCGGCGCAGCTCTTCGGCTTTGGCCTCCAGCTGGCGAATCTGCTCGGAGGCGTCGATGTCGTTTTCTTCGGCCAAGGCCCGGATTTCCTGGATGCGCTGTTCGAGGGCGGCAACAGGCTGCTCAAACTCCAGCAGCAGTCGGTCGGTAGCTTTGGTCATGAGCAGTTGAAGTAACCTTGAGTTAAAGTGTGAGTCTGATGCGGGTCACAGCTTTTGAGGTGGTAGGCTGCTGAAGGCCAGGAGCCACTCGCATGGCGGCGCGTAGCGCTATCTTCTCACATCCGGATTTTCTAAGCTAGAGAAGGCCCTCTTCTGGCTCCGCTCAAACCTGTGTTTTCCTCCTCCCACTCCTCTGCGCCTCTTCCCCCCTGGCTGCGCTGGGCGGTGGTGGGATCTGTCGTCCTGGCCATCGCAGGGGGCGCCTTTTGGCACTACGCCCAGCCGGAGCGGCAAATCCAAGTCCACACCCAGAGGTTGCTGCAAGCTGTAGAACGGCGAGATTGGGCCCAAGTAGAAAACTTAGTGGCCGACACTTATCGCGATGGCTGGGGCTTGGACAAAGAGCAGGCACTGGCCTACAGCCGCGAGATCTTCGGCCAGTTTTTGCGCCTGCGCATCCGGCCTCAAGAGCTACAGGTGCAGCTCGGCGCTGGGGATCAAGGCCAAGCCACCCTCTGGTTTATTATTGAGGGATCCGGCGGCCCTCTGGCCAACCTGACGCGGGATCAGGTAAACGCGCTGGAACAGCCCTTCCGCCTGGACTGGCAGCGGCGGGATCCCTACCGTTGGGAGCTAACCCGTCTGGAGAACCCTGCCCTGGAATTGCCCCTTCTCCCTGGTCAAGGACAAGCGGGCCACAAATGAAG
This sequence comes from Synechococcus sp. H60.3, assembly GCF_047462295.1. Lineage (NCBI taxonomy): Bacteria > Bacillati > Cyanobacteriota > Cyanophyceae > Synechococcales > Synechococcaceae > Synechococcus > Synechococcus sp. H60.3. Next base: position 46,551 of record NZ_JANSIY010000002.1, read on the forward strand.
GGAGGTCAAGCTGCCCGAAATTTAGAACTTTCCTGCCTGCCAAAGCTGCTCCAAATGGGTCTGGCAGCGCCGCAGGATTTGGCGGCTTTCTTCGAAGGTAATTTGCTCCAAGGCTTCGGGGTAGGAGCACCAGCGGTAGGCGGCTACCTCCTCCGGCTGTACCTGCAGCTCAGGGGGAGGAAACTGGGGCGGCAGCAGGGCCACGTAGTAGGTAACGGTCTTGGCCACCGCGTTCCCCTCTGGATCTGTGAAGGTGTAGGCCTCCTGTAGCGTCAGGGGGTCGGGCTGGCCGGGCAGGGTCAGAAGCTGGTAGTCGGTCAGGCCGGTTTCCTCGCGCAACTCCCGCCGGGCTGCGGCCAGGTCGCTTTCGCCCTCATCTTTGTGCCCTTTGGGGAAGGCCCAATGCCCTTTCTGGTGCTGGATGAGCAGGTAGAGGTGGGATCCCTGGGCGGGCGGGAGGGGCAGCACCGGGATCACGCCGTAGGCAGCATCGGTCAGCATGGGAGCTAGTCTCCAAAGAGTTTGATGGCAGGTGGCCTGGGATCAAAAACCTCGTTGGGATCCACCCGCGGGCGCTCCACCCCTTGCAGGGGCGAGAGAGGGCGACCGGTGTCGAATTGAAAGAGATAGATCGGCAACTGGCTGCTCCCTAAAGGCAAGAAGGCCAAGGTATCGATCTGGGTGAGGGCATTGCGGCTGGCCGGTCGGGTGAGGTTAAAGGCGGCGATGCGGTCTTCCAAGGGGGTCTCTGCGGCAGTGCGTCTGCCCAGGCCAATGCTAAATTGCTGGTTCCCCCGCTCGTCCACTCCTAAGGGCCGCACCTCTCCCAGCTCGACTGAGGGACTGCTCTCCGGCAGACCGGCCACCACCGGCGGCGCATCCAGCGGCGGCTGTGAGGGCAAAAAGCGCAACTGCACCCCCTCTGGCAGAAGGCGATAGTCCTGGTAGTCGTGCCGGATGGCAAGGGATCCCCTGAACACGCGGCGGGTCAGGCCCTCCAGCGTCCAAAACCCATAGCCCACATTGATGCGGCTGCTCTCCGGCAGCCAGTAACGGGTGCCTCCCTGGGGAGCAGGCACTGCCGTAAACCCCATGAGGACATAAGCCTGCCCCCACACCCCTGACAAAAACAAGAGCACCTGCCGCGGCAGCCCTGACTCTGGCTCCAGCCACAGCTCCCGCAGCTGGCCCTCCTGCAGGGGCTCTAGGCGCAAGTGCTGGACAGGGGATCCCGCCAGATCCGCCCGTTCTGAGGAGACGACGCGGTAGCGGCTAGGATCAGCCTCTAGCTCAAAACTTACCGAGGGCAGGAGCGCTTCGGGCCGGCTCACGTACACCGAATACAGCTTGAGCAGGTCCGATTGGTTCACCACCTCCAGTTGCCGCGAATCCAACAGGCGAATGCGATCCCCTTCGGCTACCCACGCCTGCCAACTGCCGTCACGGCGGCGGAGCACATCCAGGGTGGCTGTGAAAGTTTGGGATCCCTCCACCCGCACCTGTTGGCGGTACTGCAAGTTGGGCAGAGGCGGCAACTGCTTCAGGGCAGCGTTGTAGCGCCCTAGCCAAACTTGGGGATCCAGCTCGGCGCTTGGGGAAGAAGCGGTATCTAACTGGGCCAAGGCCGGATCTGCTGCCTGTAGGGCAACCAGCCCCATTAGCAGGAGCACCACTCCGCCGAGATAACCCCTGAGGGATCCCTGCCGTCGCCACCTTCTCGGTTCGAACTGTCTAGGCGACATCAGCTTACCTCGGCTTGCCCTGCTAAATTGAGAGGCTCCCCAGCAGGGATCCCTCCTGCCTGGACGCCTACTCGATGGAAATAGACTGGGGGCCTTGGGTGGGGGCGGGTGAATCCTCCACCCTCAAGCCCTGGGACTCCAGCCAACTGCGCAGCGGATCTTGCTTGATATCCAAGCCCAGCAGGCCGCTCAGGAAGCCCCCGCAGAAGACAACGGGGTTGCTCAAAAAGGTCTTCCAGACCTCGTTGTTGGTGAACATAGCCAACATGCCAAACCCTTCCCTATCCTAGCAGGGCCAAGCTAGACGGCAATTAACTTCTGGCGATCTATGCTTTGCAGGACATTGAAGATGTTGCTGCCAAGGCGCTGGAACTCCTTGCCGCTTTTGTCAGCAAAATGGAGTACCCAGGGAAGCCTGCAGGCTTGAAAGCCACTGGCAGGATGAAGTTGAGAAAGGTGATAAGTCTGTAGAGCCAAGACCTCCAAAGGCGTACTGCCATATTCGTGGACAACTCGCAGGGGCCTTGCGCTGCCAATAGAGCCTGCGCCTTTTCTGCTAATGGGCTCGCTTGTTACCAGAGTAAATGACTTTCGCGAGTAGTCGAAAACAACGGTGCCTATTTTGGCGTCTTTGTACTTACCTTTTCCTTCTTCTATCCCCATCCTTCCTGTACCGCTTTTGCGTATGCCAACAATATCCACAGCAATCTTTTCTTTTTCTAGCTCCTCAATTGTTCTACTAAATTCGCCTCCTTGAACTAAACCATCCCTCATCAAGAGAACCTTGCTGGGATAGCGATCAAGCTTGTCATGAAACTTATTGACAAGTTTGGACACAGTTCGATAAATTGCGTCGCCGGAGAAGGTTTCTCCTCTCTGCACAGCAGGCAGCTCCCAACCTAAGCTCTGCCCATCGGCCAGCACAGCAAAAGCAGAGGCTCCGTAGTATAGCTGCCGATTAGTGCCCACATCAAAGCCAATGATTAGCTCAGGGCGTTCAGGATGGTCGAGGGGTTCCAGGAGTACCGGCTGCCATGCTGCCTTACACAGAAGCCCTAGGACGACGTTTAGGGCTTTGTAGGGATCAGCGCCAGGGATCATAAACTGGGTTGCTATCCCCGCTGCAAGGGCCTCCATGCGGATCTTTTGCTTGCGCTCATTGGGCGACCAGGGCATAATAACCAAAACAGTTTTGATCCCTTGCTCAGCCCAGCGTTGCCAGAATCTTTTTCGGGCAAGATCGCCTTCAGGCAAGTCTTGCTGAGTGGCATAGAAGTCCAGTTCAACTTCTACTCCGCTTTTTTGGGCTACCTCAAGCAAGCACTTGCGCACTTCGCTGGGATACTCTCGCCTGTTGTCATAGAGGTTTAGGCATCCAAACTTAGTCTCGCCTACTTTTGCACATCCCTGATACCTAACTCGAGCAGGATTTTGAACTTGCCTACGATCCGATCCCAATAGCTTTGGCTTGGGCA
>NZ_JANSIY010000002.1:49867-67337 GCF_047462295.1 Synechococcus sp. H60.3
AAACACCTTTGCTTTGAAGCTACTTCGACTACCCAAGAGCTTTCCACGTCCTCTCTAGGTGCATTGTACTTCTGCAAATGATACTCCGCCAGACTAATCTTCAGCTCTGGCAACTGAATCTCTCGCGGCGACTGATTGGAAAAAATACCCAGATATTCCCAAGTCTCGCGTTTACCATATGTATTCCGAACCCACTTGATTGGGATATCTGGATAGTTTTCCAGCCATTCATGCAAAGTCCACGGCGTGTAGAGGCGGTGATGAATATCGACTTCTAAGTAAAGCTTTCCATCTGGTTCAACAGCAACATCTATTCTTCTTGCTCTGTGGATTTCCCAGCCATCCCCGGAAAGTTCTACCCCTTCCTGAGCAGTGATCCACCAGAGCAGGCCTCCTCCTATCGATTCAACTGCAGTTTTGGTGTACAGAGATCTAAGGCGCGACTCTATCCCCTTGCGCTCAAAGCTTTCGAGGGCGCTTCTTTCTTGAGGATTGGCACAGGTTAGAACCCTAAGCCCACACTCTTCTAACTCCCATTCTGGTGTTTTGAGCTGGCTGGGCGAGACTCTTTCCCGTGTGATAATGCGACTCCCCAAACGAACGGCTATTACACCCAGCCGATTGCAAACCCTAGCAATAGCTTTCTGCTCTTCTCCTGGCTCCGGAAGTGGGTTTGGCCTACAGGCGTACTCATAAAAGGTGAGGTCTTCCTGAGCTAGCTCCTTAACAAAGAAGCGATTGAGTATAACTTCAACTGACTGGTTCTGGTGAAGCAGGCTCATTGGTGGATTCTTCGTCATCTTTCCAGGATAAGCCCTAGCCCCTCGTTAAGATCCCCAGCTCAAGGACGAAACAGCTCCGGTGGGGCCAGGTCATAGCTAAACGCCTCAGCTTCAAAGTGGCCGCTCATGCCCACCACTTGCCATTCAGCGCTGCGATTTCCTTGGCGGAAGCGCAACCGCTGCGCCCGCAGGGGCACCACCTGGATGACCTCGGCTGGAAACGCCTGGTACTCCCCCAGGTACTGCCGGGGATCCGGCGGCAGGTCGGCACTGCTTTCGATTTGAATCCAAAACACCCGCCCCGCCTGGTTGCCGTAGGCCCGGATCTGCTCTTGGCCTTGGTAGTGCTCCACGCCGCGTAGCCGCTGCCGCCCTACCTGCATAGACTTAGCCCACTCCGGCAAGGGATCCCCCAAACTAATGGACCAAGCCGGCCCGCCCAATCCCAGCCAACCCAACAGCAGCAGAACCCAAAGCCAGAGCCAGCAGTGTGGCCTTCTACGTGCAGGGACCCCCTCCTGGGCAAACATTGGTTTCCTCCACAATTCAACTCAAGGCCTTGATCTCAACGTAGGCGAAAGCCAATCCGACCGCGTTCAATATCGAAAGCAACGTCGGCGTTGAAAAACAGGGGCATGCCCAACAGTTGCACTCTCTGGTTGCCGTTCACAAAGATCCGATCCCGGCTGGGCGTTACCGGAAAGCCCACCCGAATGCGGTAGTCAAATGCCCCCTCCAGGACGGCGCGCCATTCCGACCCGGGGGGCAGGGTTGAGGTGGGAAAGGGAGGGGATCCCAACAGGCGAACGTTGAGGAAGATGTCGGAGGCGCCGCTGTCAAATAGGGTGGGACTGAGGACATTTTGAATAGAGGTATTGCTGATGCTGTAGGCCACCTGCAGGGCTTCATCCCGCCAGATGGGCGTGCCATTGGGAAAGCTTCCCACCTGAGGCAGTTGCCGGAAGTTGAAACCAGCGGTGTTGGCCTCCGTCAGGCCGAGGGTGAAAAGGCCTTGCACAGAGTCGAACCCACCTGTTTGGAGGATGTACCCAGAACCCAAATTGCCCGGCAGGCGAGGAAGGGGGCTAAACAAGTTGGCATCGGGGCTGCGCTCGTCTAGGGAGGTGCCAAGGATCCCAGTAAAGGGCCGCCCTGGTCCAAATAGGTTGTCGGAGCAGGTGGCCACCAGACCCTCCACACAGGTAATTTGGTCAATCAACTGAATCGTTACCGGCTCTTGACTTTGGATCCCGCCCAAGCCAAAGGGAGCGCGGGCCAGGACTCCGATAAATTGTGTGCCATCGGCAAAGGTTACTGTGGAAGGGATCCCTGTCCGCTCCAGGCCAAGGCGGCCTGCTGCTGACGATAAGATGCGCAGCCCTGCCGAGCCGGTGTCCAGTAACACCTCGGCCTCCCCCCCTGCCACTTCCACCCTCAAGCTCAGCAACTTAAAGCGGCTGTTGCCCAAAGTGCGCACCGTCAGAGGGATTGACTGGCTGCCCGGCTCAGGCAGAGGCGGGAGCAATCCAGGAGGGGAGGTCCCAGAGCCCTTGGGGCTAGAACAGGCGATCCCCAGCAGCACCACCAGCGCCAGCACCAGCCCCCCCAGCCTGCGCCGGATTTCCCTCGCCCAGGCTTTCCTTTGGAGCCGCTCTCCTGTCTGCATCAGATCCCACTCCCCCAGCCACCAAACGCTTGGGCAGGGAAAACCCAACTGCGCCAAGTGCGCCTGCCCTGCCGATGGGGTTGCCAAGGCGCGCACGGCTATCCCAGCCAAGAACAGTGTAGCCAGGGCCGGCTAGCGGAGAAGGGGCAACAGCACCTAGCTTGGGCGGGATCCCCCCTTCTGCTAACGGGACGGGTTCTCGCTCTGCGGGCTAGCCTCCGGCATCAGACAGCCGAGAGCATCACACCCTGCCGGCCCCTCTGCCATGAGGGCGAGGTTGCGGTCGTAGCGCGCCAGGGCCTCGTAAAAGTTGTCGGTTTTTCGTCTTTGCTTGACTTCAGCCATCAGCCGTTCATAGGTGGCTTTGTCAATTTTCTCAAAGGGCAAGCGGGGGAAGGGAGCGTCGAAGCGCGCCAACAGCGCTGCGCTAATGTACCCCTCGTCGTCGCGGATGGCCTCGTAAATGCGGGATCCCAGCGCCTCGATCTCGTCCTCCCGCAGCTCGATGGTGGCTGAGGTGTTGTGGGTAGTGTAGTACTTTTGCACCTGCATGTAGAAGTCAAACTGGGCCAGGGCAGAGAAGCGCTCAATCTCAATCTCCTCGGCGCCGGGCAAATTGGCCCACTCCACCTCCACCGGCAGCTCCACCAGCCACTCGGTACAGCGGGGATCAAAGGGATCGTTGAGCAGGTTGCCGTTTTCGTCCTTGTCCGCCTGGGCAGGCACTACCGAGTAGCCATAGTCCAGACAGGCGAGGGCCACGGGGTCGTTTTTGGCAAAGGTGATGCGGCGGATGTAGCGCTGGGCCTTGGGCGGGTGCCAGCCGGGCGAGGCGTTGGTGAGCAGGGACTTGGTGCCAGCAGGCTGAACAGTGGTGCAGCGGTTGGGACGGCGCAACCCGTGGCGGTCGCAGTAGTCCCAGACCACGCGGTGGACAACCTCCTTCCAAAAGCTGAGGTATTCCCGCTCCTGCTGCTTAAACTCCCGCCCCAGGGGCGTATCCGGCCTCCCCTCCTGCCACCAGCGCAGCCAGTCCACCCCAAAGGCTTTGACGCAAAAGTCAAACAGCCCCGTAAACGAGACGCCGACGATGGGATCCCACTCCCGCGAGCGCTGGAAGCGGGGCTCGACAAAGCGATGGTGCAATAGCGCCGCCGCTGTCAGGGCCCCCGCCGTGAAGGCCTCCTCTTGTTCCTGGCGGTTGTGGGGATCCAGCCGGTTGAGGTGGATCTCAGCCAGGTTGCAGTGGAAGTCGCATCCAATGATCTCCCCGCAAGGGTTTAACCCATACCGCCGCAGCCGGTGCTCCAGTTCAGCCTCGGGCAGGGTTGGCCAGTGGTGTTTTAGCCAGCGTCGAGCTTCCTCTGGGCCTTGGGAAGCATAGATGTTGAGGAAGGTCTGTTTCAATTCTGGAGTGGCGAGCAGGTCGGCATTGGCCCGCGCCACAGCTTCCCCCGCCCACTGGATGGCTCCCTCGCCGGAGTAAAACTGCTTGCGCACCGCCGCAATGCACTCTTCTCGCGTTGGCTTGCGGTGGAACACGCGCGTGTGGTTGGCCATGCGCAGGGCATCCCGCTCCGGGTCAATTCTCCAGTTGCCCTGCTCGTCCTGCTGCCAGAGGTTGTCCTTGGCGCTGGATCCCAGCTCGTCGTCGGCGGCAAATTGGCGCATGCCCGCGCTGTTGTGGGTGAGATAGCCATTGCAGTAAAAGCAATGGGCCTCTTCGACTTCAATGTCGTAGGTTCGTACCCAGTCATGGCTGCCTAGGCCCTTAACTGTAACGGGGATATCCAAATCCAACCCCGACTCAGCCAAGTATCGTTCATAGTTGGCTTCGACCGACCGAGCTCCTTGGCAGCCCATGCCGCGCATCTCAGTGTAGCTGTATACTTCCCGCAGCAGGGAGCCCGGAATCGTAAAGCCATGCGTCTCCAGCCCTTGGGGCAACTTCCCTTTAGCTGAGTAGGGAGCCACCAAGGCGTTGTACCGAGCCTTGAATGCCGGTAGGGTAAGGCTGTATTGAACCTGCCAGTTCTCCTGCTGGGGGGGGAGGATTTGGAGTCGGCCTGCAATACCCAGACTGGAGAGCACAGCCCCCACTTGCAGGGCAAAGGAGCGGTGGACAGTTGTCAGCAATTGGGGGGGATGACTACGGGTTGACCCATCGCTGTCGATAAGGCCTGCCAGGTAAGCTGACCGTACCTCAACGGTGCCGCGTAGGATAAAGTCGGGAACTTGCAGGGGTTGCTTTGGTTTCTTAATGTGCCGCTCGAAATACTCCGCCAGCGGGATGCAGGAACACACAAACTTTGCCCTGTTCTCCCCTGGCCCATAGCCGCAGGTAGCTGTCAGCCCGAAGGCGGCTAGCGCCTGCTCCAGCTTAGCTTGGAGACGGGAAAGCAGCTCGGGATCCAGGGTATTGGCACTCCACTCCAGGTGACCGTAGGGCTTGCCGTGGAGATCGCGCCCCAGCGCAACATACCCACCCCCCTGGGTAAACCCAATGAGCCAGGCCACCTCTGGCGTCAGAGGCGGGATGTGCAGGGGCTTTGCGGTGGGGCTTTGGCTTGGACGAGGTGCCGTAAAGTCCTCAGGGAGATGGGTAATGGTGCCGGGGAGAACTTGGGTGTTGTGCAGCAGACGATCCCCTTCGACTAACTCGTGGGTACTTTTCCATGCGATGTTCCCCCGAGCGTCTGCCAAAACCGCATGGCGGTGGTTCAAAGTTGAAAAGAAAGGAAGGGCATTGGTCTCTATTTCGTAAACTTCTTGGATCCCTTGGTCAAACTTGTTGACCACCCGACGAAACCCAAGGGGGGTCTGAACCCAATCGCCTACCTGCACATCCTTGATGGGCACCAGACCTTGTGAGGTGTGCACCAAGGCGTTTTCAGGTAAGCACCGCCGAATGTTCCCCGCCACAATCGTCACCGCCGCCTCGTCGATGAGCAGGCAGCACTCCACCGAGTTCAGTTGTCTGCCCACCGCTTTGTTGAGGATGGCGGCACAGCGCTCGTAGAGGCCGGGCAGCTTGATGGGGTTGGCCACCCCCCCAAACCCCTGTAGCCGCTCGCCGGCAGGGCGGACATCGCTCAAGTCCACCGTCACCTGGACCTCGCCGCCCAAGCTGGGATCCGCCGCCAGCTCCAGCAGCGCCTGGTAGGACTCCACCCAGCCCCGCCGGCTATCCCCCACCTGGATGTGCACGCGGGATCCCTGCCGCTGGATGCGGGTGTGCTCCTGCCGCTGCTCTCGGGGGGTGGCGCCGATGGATCCCACCACCTGGACCTGTAGGCGGTTGAGGATGGGGGGCAACTGGCTGATGAACTGGGGCTCCAGCACCGCCCCTGTGCCACAGCCCATCATGGCCAGATCCATCATCAGGCCAAAGGAGGGCCAGTCGACCACGGTGAGGCTGGTGCAGTTGTAGGCGCCGGAGTAGTTTTCCGGCTTTTGGATCCACTCGGTGCCCATCACCCACAGGGCCCGACCCGAGATCAACGCCTTCAACTGCCGCTGCAGATGTTCCACCAGCTCCCGCTCCTGGGGAGTGAAGCGTCCTAGGCGGGCAATATCGGCCAGGGTGCGATCGCAGACGTCGCTCCAAGTCTCGCGGCTGCCATCCGGGCGCCGCCGACTGTAGGTGCGGTAGAACACTGGAGCGGCCGTCGGAGCTGTTGCTGGGAACTCGCCCCCAGCATCTGGCGCTTGCCCTTGTGGCAAGGGCACCGCTTTGCTCTGTTCGCTTGAGCGGGACGAAATCGACACCATAGCCACACCCCTCCTGCAAAGCTGCCCGTGGAGTCCGACGAAACTGGCTTTTTGTTTTGATTTTCCTTGCCGGCCAGGGCCGTCCCAGAGGAGCTGCCTGACCCGCCGGCCATCCAAATGCCCAACTAGGCTACCACAATCGTCAAGGGGCAGGGGGTGTCGTGGGCTCTGGCTATCTTCCCCAGCTCCCCCAAGTGGGGGCAGGCGGGGGATCCGTTACCAAGCCCTGGAAAGGGCTAGAGTGGAAAGGAAGGGATCCCCAACGGAAGGGTTGCCTGCTGTCTTAGAAACTGTGCCCCCTGGGCAAAAGCTGTGTAGGGAGTTGAGGGCTATGACCAGTCGCCTGCGCATTGGGAGTTTGTGGGGGATCCCCCTCTTCCTGGACTACACCTGGTTTCCAGCGGCTGTGTTGCTGGTGCTCTCCTATGGCCTGGTGACGGCGCTAGGGCTGTTTCTCTCCTTGCTGGCCCATGAGTTGGCCCACAGCTTGGTAGCCCGCGCCTATGGAGTCCGGGTGAGTTCCATCACGCTGTTTATCTTTGGCGGCATGGCGGCCATCGAACGGGAAGTTCCTCGCCCCCTGGGCGCTTTTTGGGTGGCCCTGGCAGGGCCCCTCCTCAGCTTGGGCTTGTTTGTCCTCTTTAGCGTGGCCGGAGCTTGGATGGGGCCAGGATCGCCGCTGGTCTCAACCCTCGCCAGCTTGGCTGCCATCAACCTAATGATTGCCCTGTTTAATCTGCTGCCAGGTTTGCCCCTAGATGGGGGGCAGATGCTCAAAGCGGCCATCTGGGCTTGGACAGGGGATCGGCAAAAGGGCATGCTCTGGGCAGCTCGCGCTGGCCAAGGAGTGGGCTGGGGCTTAGTAGGCCTAGGTCTGCTGGTGGTATTTTGGGGAAGCCTCAACGGCCTTTGGCTAGGCCTGATTGGCCTATTCATTTTAAACAGCGCCCGTCGCTATGAGCAGTATGCGCAACTGCAGCGCGTGTTGGCCCGCCTGAAGGCCGCAGACGTCATGAGCCGTCGGTTTCGCGTCCTGGATGCGGGCATGAGCCTGCGGGAGTTTGTCGATCGCTACCTGGTTCCCGCTTCCCTCCAGCCAGAGGCAGGAGGGGGAGTTCAGGAAGTGTACTTTGCCGAGGAGGACGGCCGCTACCGGGGCCTGGTGAGGCCGGAACTGCTCAACGACATCGAGCGCAGCCAGTGGGATCACCTCACCCTCAAGGCCATTCTCAAGCCGATGGAGCAACTGCAGGGGGTACGGGAGGAGACCCCTGTCCTCCAGGTGATGCAGATGATGCGCCAGGCGGAACCCCGTCGCGTCTTGGTCTTCACCCCCAGCGGTGCCATTGCCGGCTTGATCGACCGCGGCGATGTGGTAGCGGTAGCGGCGCGGGAGCTGGGGGTGATCCTGCCCCAGGAGGTGGTGCAGCGGCTACGCGACAGCGAAGAATGGCCCCCGGGCTTCCAAGTGGAAGAAAGCCTAGCCGACGAAGGATCCCCTAGCTTTTCGTGGCCAGGAGCAACGGATACCCCTTCCAAAACCTAGAGAAATGACCCCTCCCTGGAGTATTCCAGGCGCGGACGGGGGGTTGTCTTGCTAAAATTAAGTTTGTTCTCTATCGATTAAGAATTTTGAGCCGCCTACCTCGTCTTCTGCCTGCTTACACCCATCGCTTAAACAGCGGGCTGCGCGTTATTCTTCACCCCGTTCCCATTGCCGACTCGGCTACGGTGGACGTCTGGGTACAGACAGGCGGGCGCAACGAGCCGCCGCAGTGGCTGGGCATCTCCCACTTTCTCGAGCACATGGTTTTTAAGGGCAGCGAGCGGCTGGCCCCCGGCGAGCTGGATCGCGCTATTGAAGGGCGGGGAGGCATCACCAACGCTGCTACTGGCCAGGATTACACCCACTACTACATGACAGTAGCTGCTGCCGATCTGCCGGAGACTTTGCCCTATCTGGCAGAGGCGGTGTTACGGGCTGGGATCCCGCCCGAGGAGGTGGAACGGGAGCGCCAGGTGGTTTTGGAGGAAATTCGCCGCGCTGCTGACGACTTGGGATACATCACCTACCAGCTCCTCATGGAAACTGCCTACGGGGAGGAGCACCCCTATGGGCGACCAGTGCTGGGCACGCCGGCAAGCCTGATGGGGTTGACCCCAGAGCTGCTGCGCGCCTACCACCGCGGCTGGTACCGGCCCGAATACATGACAGTGGTGGTGACGGGAGGCATTGACCCTGAGCAGACGCTGGCACTGGTGGAAAAGGAGTTTGGCGGCCCCGCCAGTGGCCCTGCCTGGACAAGGCCCCCAATCCCGCCTCAGCCCCACCCGCAGGGGATCCTGCGCCGCGAGAGCACCCATGCCCGCCTAGAGCAGGCCCGTCTAAAATTGGCCTGGCCCACAGTTAGCCTCGACGCCTGGGAGCAAGTTTGCGGACTAGAGCTGCTGGCTGCCGTGCTGGGGGATGGGCGTACTTCGCGGCTGGTGCATCTGCTGCGGGAACAGCGGGGCTGGGTGAGGGCTATCGGCTGCTCTTCGCTGGTGCTGAAGGAGGGGGGGCTCTTTTGCATCAGCGCCCACCTGGAGGTAGAGGATTTGCCACGGGTGGAGGCAACCCTCCTGCACGAGATCGAGAAGTTGCAGCAGGATGGCATCGGCCAAGCGGAGCTGGAGCGCGCTCGGCGCATGCTTACCCACGAACTTCTCTTCTCCGCCGAGTCCCCCAGCCAACTGGCAAGCCTCTACGGCTACTACGAGACCCTGGTCGGGGTGGAGCGCCTCCAGGAGTACCTGGAGCTGTTGCAAGCGTTTACCCCAGCGCAAATCCGCGAGCTGGCTCAGCAGTACCTCTCTCCTGAGGCTTACGTGGTGGCTCTGCTTAAGCCGGCTGCCTCTAATGCTGCCGCGGCTTCGGAGCTCCAACTGGCCTGCCGCTAGTGATCCTCAAGCTGTGATGCACCCCACCCTGCCCACCTCCCAGCGTGGCCGGCTGCAGCGCCTCCACCTGGCCAACGGTATCACGCTGCTGTTGGGCCAGAACCCGACGGTGGAGATCCTGGCCGCCCACTGTTTTTTTCGTGGCGGCAGCCGGGTAGAGCAACCGCAGCAGGCGGGCTTGAGCCACCTGCTGGCCGCTGTCCTCACCAAGGGCACTCGGCAGCGCAGCTCCCAAGCTATTGCCGCTTGGGTGGAATCGTTGGGAGCTTCCCTTTCTGTAGACAGCGCTGCTGATCATTTCGAGGTTGGCCTGCGCTGTGTAGCGGAGGACTTTCCGGAGCTGTTGCAGTTGCTGGCGGAGATCCTCCGGGATCCCAGCTTTCCCGAGGCGGAGGTGGCGCGGGAGCGGGAGCTGATGCTGCAGGCCATTCGCGCCCAGCAGGAACGGCCCTTTAACCTGGCCTGGGATCAGGTGCGGCAGGCCCTCTATAGGGATCACCCCTACGCCCTGCCGGGGTTGGGACGACTGGAGACGGTGGGATCCCTGACCCGCGAGGATTTGCTAGCCTACCACAGCACCTACTGCCGCCCGGAGGGAATGGTGATGGCGGTAATCGGCCCAGAGCCACCGGAGACGATGGCAGCCCAAGTGGAAGCTGTCCTGGGAGATTGGGTGAGCGCTGGCCCCCCTGCCCCCGATCCCAATCTGCCTCTGCCCTCCTTGGAGAAGCCGCAACTGCTAAAGCTCTCCCAACCCACCCAGCAGACGACGATCGTGCTTGGCTTTCGCGGATCCCCTGCCTCTTCTGCGGATTATCCCGCCCTGAAGCTACTGGCCACCTACCTGGGCAGCGGCCTGTCCAGCCGTCTTTTTGTCGAGCTGCGGGAGCGCGGCGGCTTGGCCTACGAGGTCTCCGCCTTCTTTGCCACCCGTCGGGATCCCGCCCCTTTTGTGGCTTACCTGGGCACGGCAGCAGAGAACACTCCCGTGGCGCTGGAGCGCCTGCAAGCAGAGATCCAGCGCCTCCACGACACCCTCCTAAGTAGCGAGGAAGTGGGGATGGCCCAGCGCAAGCTTTTGGGCCAATATGCCCTTAGCAAACAGACCAACGCCCAAGTGGCGCAACTGGCCGGCTGGTACGAGATTTTGGGGTTGGGCATGGAGTTCGACCAGCAGTATTTGCAGAGCGTGAGGCAGCTTACCCCTGCCCATCTCCAGCAGGCTGCAAAAACCTACCTGGTCAACCCAGCTATTGCCCTGGTGGGGCCGGAAGAAGCTTTGGCAAAAGTTGAGCTGTAGGTGGGTGCCCCGAGATAGGCTGCTGCCCCGGGTGATCAACAAGGTAACCTTTGCCGCTGCCAGCCCCCAGCTTCCCCACCAGTCCCCTAGAGGTTGAGATCCCAGAGGGGGAAAAATCCCACCAGCAGTTCCACAATTACCAAAGCCGGCAGCAGGTTGGCCACCCGCAGGCGAGCCAGGCCCAGTAGGTTAATGCCAATACCCAGGATGAGGAGCCCCCCGGTCGCTTCCAAGGCGGCAAGCAGGTCTGGGCGCAACAGCGGCTGCAGTTGGTGGGCCAGCAGGGCCACGCCCCCCTGAACCAAGAGCACCGGCAGGGCGGAAAACAGCGTGCCCCAGCCCAGGCTGGCGGTAAAAGCTAGGGTGGCAATGCCATCCAAGGCGGCTTTGACCAAAAGCAGCGAGGGATCCCCCAAGCCATCCTCAATGGCGCCCAGCAGGGTCATGGGGCCGACCACAAACAGGAGGGTGGTGGTCACAAAGGCGCGAGCAATAGGGCTGGGGCCTAGCCAGCGACTGATCTGCTTTTCCAGGGCCTGTCCCAGCCGCTCAAAGGCAGCCTCGAGGTCGATCCCCTCCCCCAGCAAAGCCCCCCCGATCAGGGCCAGCAAAACCGTTACCGCTTGGGCAGCGCTGCTGAGGGTAAGGGCCATCTGGATCCCCAAGACCAACACCAGGGATCCCATAGCTTGTAGCAGGGTTTGGCTCATGCGCTCTGGCAAACGGCGGCCCAGCACCCAGCCAAGGCCACTGCCCAAGAGGATGGCAAGGGCGTTGACGAGGGTGCCGGTGCCGGGGAGAGCCATAGGACGTTCTCGCTGGCCAGACTGGATTATAAGTCTCCCTATGGGTCTCTTCCAAGCCGGCACGGCAGCCGCTGAGCAGACGGGCCGCTTCTGCCGCCAATCCTAGCTATACTGAGGACATGCTCACAAAAGTGGGCTTTTGCCCCACTGCAATTCCAATGAGTTTTTGGAAAGGCCTGTTTGGCTCAGCAGGGACCGCTGCCACCAAAGCGTCAACACAAACGGCCACACCCCCTCCTCGCCAGGAGACAGTGGCGGTGGGAGGAGAAACCATTGTCTTTAGCCTGGATCCCAACCTGGATCTGTATGAGCTGGAGGAACTTTGCGATGCAGTAGGGTGGTCGCGTCGCCCTATCCACAAGGTTAGGAAAGCCCTGCAACATAGTTTTTTGGTGGTGTCGATGTGGCAGCAGCGGGGCAGCTACCGTCGCCTCATCGGCTTTGCCCGCGCCACCTCTGACCATGCCTTCAATGCCACCATCTGGGATGTAGTGGTGCATCCTGAGTTTCAGGGCCGAGGGCTGGGGAAGCGGCTGATGGAAAAGGTAATCCAGGAGTTGCGCGCCCAGGACATCAGCAACATCACCCTTTTCGCCGACCAGGGGGTGGTCAGCTTCTACGAGCGGCTGGGCTTTACACCTGACCCGGAGGGGATCAAGGGCATGTTTTGGTACCCGCGCTAGCCCATGGCTGCTCTGCCCACGGTGATCTTGCCCGGCTACTTGGCAGGTGCCTCAGAGTACGAGCCTTTGCGTCAGGAGCTGGAGGCCCGCGGCTATGCGGCCCGGGTGGTGCCCTTGCAGGTGTACAGTTGGTTTCCCACGCTGGGGGGAAGGCCCGTCACCCCCATCTTGCGGGCCCTCCAGGCCACTATCCAACGCACCCAGGCCGAGTTTGCAGTTGACCAGGTTAACTTGGTGGCCCACTCCGCTGGCGGCTGGATTGCCCGCATCTACCTGGGATCCGTGCCCTACGGGGGGCAGGTGTGGCAGGGGCGAGAGCACGTTGCCACTCTCATTAGCCTGGGATCCCCTCACACCAGCCGGGAACGCTGGACAAGGCGTAACCTGGACTTCGTTAACACCCACTACCCAGGGGCCTTCTGGCCGCAGGTCAAGTACGTCTGTGTGGCCGGCAAGGCCATTCAAGGGCGCCGCCTGGGCCTGGGATCCCTGTGGCGGCAGGAGCATTACCTGGCTTGGCTGGCCTACAACAGCTACCGGCTTACCGCCGGCCAGGGGGAGCTGTGGGGAGATGGCATCACCCCCCTCGAGGCTGCCCATCTGGCAGGGGCCATCAACCTCACCATTCCCGACTGTCACCACTCCGGTCGCGGCGGGCGGCGCTGGTACGGCTCGCCTGAGGTGGTGGACAGGTGGGCCCAGTACTTGGCTTAGGAGGGCTTAGCTGCCGGGCTCTTGGGGATCGGCGACGGAAGTCCCGGGCAGTGAGGCGGTGGATTGGCGGCGCTCCTGTTGGCGCCGGGCTGCTTTAACCATCTCCTCGACGATGGCCCGCGCCTGCTTCAGGCGATCCAAGCTGCTGCGGTAGAGCTCCAGATCTTTTTTGACTCGCTCCGGCGAGAAGGGCAAGTTGCTGATCACATCCTCCAGAAAGTGGCGGGTGCGCTCTTCCGGCTCCTTGTAGAGCGAGGTAGCCACCGCTTCGTAGGCAGTGTAGAGACCAACCGCCAGAACCCGGCTGTAGGCGTAGGGGGACTGGGTCATACGCTGCAAAATGGCCTTCAGCCCGCCCACATCCTCCGCCTCTGGCTTGAGACAGAGCAGGTTGTATCGCTGGACAGGATCCCCGCTGCGCACCAGCTCCAGCAGGTCGCGGGCGTTCTTGCGCAACACCTCCGGCTTCAGGTGCAGCGCCTTGCAGAGGGCGTTGAAGATGGCCTCGCGCTGCTCTGGGGGGTGGTAGGCTTCCATCAGCCTGTCATAGAGGGTAACCAGACCTAGGGCAAAAAAGGGATCGTAGACGAAGGCGCTGTTGACGGTGGTCAGGTGCAGCTCCACCAGCAACTCCTCCACCACCCGCCGGTAGGCGGCGTTGATCGGGCGAGGGTAGGCGCTGAAAAAGGCCGCTTTGGTGGCGGAGAGGGTACGAACAGGATTCACAGCCAGAGAAAGAGAGACCTTGAGACAGACTTATTCCTTCTCCTATTGTCCCCTGCAGCGACTCCGAGGGCAAGCAAGGGCCCTGGTTCCGCTATGGTGGGATACGGATGGCGAACCCTGGCTAGGTCGAGCAAGTGGATCGAACAAGAAGATGGCAGCAACAGAGGGAACAGTGGTGGTGAAGATCGGCACCTCCAGCTTGACAGACATGCAGACGGGCTCGCTGCGCCTTTCTGTGCTGGGGCCGCTGGTGGAGGTGCTGACGCGGCTGCGCAGCCAGGGCTATGCGGTAATCCTGGTCTCCTCCGGAGCGGTGGGAGTGGGCTGTGCCCGCCTGGGCTTGCGCCAACGGCCAGCAGCGATTGCAGAAAAACAGGCGGTGGCGGCGGTGGGCCAGGGGCGGCTGATCCGCCTGTACGATGATCTCTTCTCTGCCCTCAACCAACCCATTGCTCAGGTGCTGCTTACCCGCGGCGACTTCGTGGAGCGCAGCCGCTACGTGAACGCCAATCGCACCTTTACCCAACTGCTGCAGATGGGAGTTATCCCCATTGTTAATGAAAACGATACAGTGGCGGTGGAGGAGCTGAAGTTTGGCGACAACGACTCCCTCTCAGCTTTGGTAGCCAGCATGGTACAGGCCAAGTGGCTAATCCTCCTCACCGACGTAGACAGGCTCTATTCAGCCGATCCCCACCGGGATCCCTCCGCCGAGCCCATCGAGCGGGTGGAGCACGGGATGCCTTTACGGGTCAAGGCGGAAGCCCAAGGCAAAAGTGGCTGGGGCACGGGCGGCATGGCCACCAAGCTTACTGCCGCTCAAATTGCCACCTCTGCTGGCGTGACGGTGGTAATCACCAACGGCAAGCGGCCCGACCAGATCCCGGCCATCTTGGCTGGCGAGCCCATTGGCACCCGCTTCGAGCCAGCTCCCCAGCCTGTTAGCGCCCGCAAGCGGTGGATTGCCTACGGCCTTATCCCCGAGGGATCCCTCACCCTGGACGAGGGGGCAGTGCGGGCAGTCTGTGAGCAAGGGCGATCCCTGCTGCCGGCAGGGATCGTAGAGGTTTCCGGCGACTTTGAGGCAGGAGCTGCCGTGCGCCTGTGTGATCCCAGCGGACGCGAGGTAGGCAGGGGCCTAGTCAACTACAGCGCCGAGGAACTGCGGCGCATCAAGGGCAAAAAAACTGCCGAGATCCCCTACATCTTGGGCTACGAAGGGGTGGATACCGCCGTCCATCGGGATAACCTAGCCCTGCTTGAGTGAGGGATCCCCCTTTCGGCAAGCCTCAATCCCCCGGCTTAACCACCCACTCGACCGGAGTTTTGCTGGGATCCGGCAATTTCAGTGAGAACAGCCCTGCCATCAAAATCAACAGGGTGGAAAACCAGAGGCAGCCCTCCAAGCCGTAGAGCTGGAAGAGGATCCCGGAGGTTACCGTCCCCAGCAGGCGGCCACCGGAATTGGCCATGTAGTAAAAGCCCACGTTGAGGGCAACATCGTCATCTTCCGTGTAGGCCAACACCAGGTAGGAGTGCACCGCCGAGTTGAAGGCAAAGACAATCCCAAAGAGGATAAGGCCACCAGTAACTACCCATTCCGGCGGCAGGCCGGCCATAAAGGCGGTGGCAATGATTGCCGGCACTGCTGTCAAGGTAAATGTCCAGATTTGGATGGTTCGGGCCTTGGGGGCGCGACCCGGGCGACCTCCTCCCAGGAGTTGGGGTGCTAGGAACTGGATGATCCCATAGCCAATGACCCAGATGGCCATGTAGCTGCCCACCTGCATAAAGCTCCAGCCCAGCTCGTCGTAGAGAAACACCGGCAGGGCCACCACAAACCACACATCCCGCGACCCAAACAGGAAAAAGCGGGCTGCTGAGAGGAGGTTAATCTCACGGCTTTTGGAAAACAGCCGCTTGAAGGGGATCTTCGCCTTAACCTTGCCCATATCCGCCGGCAGTAGCACCCCCGAAGAGAAGATCAAAGCCAGCGCCCCCGCCTGGACAAAATTGGCCATGCGGAAGCCCAGGGGATCCCCGTAGATCTCGGTGAAGATCTGCAGCAGGGCCGCCCCCACAAAGAACCCCGCCCCCTTGAGGGCGTTTTTGGATCCCGTCAGCATGGCCACCCAGCGGAAGAGGCGGGATTCGGCCTCCTTGGGCACCACCAGACGGATAGCGCTTTTGGAGCTCATCTTGGTGAGATCCTTGGCGATCCCGGCTAGGGCCTGGGCCGTCATCACATAGGCCACCTGGCCCCAGACCGGCCACTGCAGGTTGATCACCCCCAGCATCACCAGGCCGAAGATCTGGATGGCAATGCCTCCGTAGAGGGTAAGCCGCAGGCCAAACAGGGAGCCAATCCAACCGCCCAGGAAGTTGGTGATCACCCCGAAGATCTCGTAGAAGAGGAACAACATGGCAATTTGAATGGGGGTGAAGCCCAACTTGTGGAAGTGGAGCAGCACCAACATGCGGATGGCGCCGTCAGTGATGGTAAATCCCCAGTAGGCGGCGGTTACCAGGGCATAGTTGCGCACAGCGGCAGCTTGGGCACTTGAGACAGAAGTCATGGGCAGGTCTCCAAGGGGGGATGCTTCTATAAACTGAGAGCCACTTTGCGGGCCAATTCCGCCATGCGGTTGGCGTAGCCCCATTCGTTGTCGTACCAAGCCAGGATCTTCACCTGGGTGCCATCTACCACCATGGTCGAGGGCGCATCCACAATGCTGGAGCGGGGATCCCCCTTGAAATCCACCGAGACGAGGGGCAGCTCCTCATAGCCGAGGATGCCCTTGAGTTCCCCCTCGGCTGCAGTCTTCAAGAGGTGATTGACTTCTTCCACGGTGGTGGGCCGCCTCACTTCGAACACGGCGTCGGTCAAAG
Source organism: Synechococcus sp. H60.3 (assembly GCF_047462295.1). Lineage (NCBI taxonomy): Bacteria > Bacillati > Cyanobacteriota > Cyanophyceae > Synechococcales > Synechococcaceae > Synechococcus > Synechococcus sp. H60.3. The sequence continues at coordinate 66,145 of NZ_JANSIY010000002.1, forward strand.
AGGCATTCAGCAGGGGCACGCGCACCGCAAGGCCGTTGAGCTTGCCGTTGAGCTCAGGATAGATGAGGCCAATGGCCTTAGCCGAGCCGGTGGTGGTGGGCACCAAAGACAGCAGAGCCGAGCGAGCCCGCCGCAGGTCTTTGTGGGGAGCATCCACCATACTTTGGGTGTTGGTGACGTCGTGGACGGTGGTGATGACCCCGTGCAGGATGCCGATCCCTTCGTGGATCACTTTGACCAAGGGAGCTAGGCAGTTGGTGGTGCAGGAGGCGGCAGTAAGCAGGTGGTGGCGAGCCGGATCGTAGAGGTGGTCGTTGATGCCCATGACGATGTTGAGGGCCTCTTCATCCTGGACAGGGGCAGCCACAATGACCTTGCGCACCCCCGCCTTGAAGTAGGCGTCCAGCTCTGCCGCCTTAACGAATTTGCCCGAGCACTCCAGCACCAGGTCAATCCCCAAATCGGCCCAGGGCACTTCGCCAGGAGATTTAAATTCACTGAAGGTAAGGGTTTTGTCTTGGATGCGCAGCCGTTGCTCAGAGGCCTCGATGTCGATGTTCCAGCGGCCCTGCACCGAGTCGAACTTGAGCAGGTGAGCCGCAGTGGCAGGCCCACCTTTAATCTCGTTGATGTGGGCAAACTCCAGCTCCGGCCAACCCCAAGCCGCCCGCAGCACCAAACGCCCAATGCGGCCAAAACCGTTGATACCTACCCGTGCCGCCATGTCGGTTTCTCCTGGACTCGTTAGGAGGGATCCCAACCTTGACAATCAGGCAAAATCCCGCCTCGAGCTTACCAGAGCTGTCTACTCATTTCAAGGTAAGTTGATGGGTGGCTGGCCGGCCTCTGCTGTCTTTAAGGTCGGCTGTGCCAGGAAGCTCAAGGGGATCCGCCGGGACAGCCGCAAGCGGCAGCAGGGCTTCTCCTGAAGCCGACTCGCATCCCAGATGCACACAGCAGAGTAGCTGGGTAGCCCTGTACTCAGCGCTCCGCGCCGCTGACGCGAGTAGGGCGGGGCGGAAAAGCCTTCGAGCAGCTTTAGCGGCTCACCAACGATGCGGGTCGTTACTCTAGTTTTGGCTCACCACTCAGCAACCATGGACTACGGCTGTCAACAGGTTCTGATTCAGGACAGGAAGCCAGTAGCCCTACTGGAGTACCTCTGCCAGCAGTCCAACAAGGTCTACAACTGC